>JAOUDZ010000003.1 GCA_029858965.1 Cyclobacteriaceae bacterium | reverse complement strand
AGTAATGAGTGGAAATATGAGAAATATAATTGCAAGCATGGCAGTCACTTTGGTAGTGATCATGCAATCAGCAGTGGCCCAAAAGATAGACGAAGAACGGATGGAACGGGATATCGCTGTTGCTGAGAATGTTTTGAGTACCTTGATTAAGCAGCAATTCAACAACCAACGCACCTTCTTCCCGCTGGAGATTAAGGGTACTTATCAGGCGGGTTACGGTGTTACTTTTAGTTTACCTGCAGATTACACCACGCCAATCGCTTTTTCTATTGCTGGGGCTGATAATGATGTAGTCGTTTGGGGAAACGATCAATTTAATTTCGACTTTAACGTTGAGGATAGACAACATGACGAGGAGGAAAGAGCTGCAGCCATTGCAGAAGAAAAATCAATAAGGCTCAGAGACAGGTCCAGAGAAAGAAAGCGGCTTGATATGGACAGCATCCGTGACGCATACAATCTTAAAGTAATTGAGGCGGCAAAAACATTCCTTGTTGACTATGCGGATATGATAACACAGTTGGGGGCGCAGGAGAAAGTGATTATTTCGAATCAGGGAAATCAACCGCGCATGTGGGTTGGAAGATATTTCAACGCACCCAAACGTACCCATCTTTCCATTGAAGCCCTGAAATCTGACATCACGCAATTCAAGCAAGGCAAGATTAGTCGCGACCAGGCCCTGGCGAAGGTAAAAGTTGTGAATACCGAAACGGTAGAAAATGTTGAGCCAGACCTGGAGTTGTTGTCGAGTATCTTCAGTCGATTGTACAGCCAGGATCTTTCTAAGACTTATTTCACTGGGGATAATGTTTATTTTGAACGCCTTAGGGATTTTGGTGTCATCTATTATATGCAGGTATACAGTGGGATAGAGCGTGGTGACTTTAGCAGACGATACGTTATGCCAACACTTGGCCTGACGGATGTAGACCAGGAAACAAAGGATCAAAAAGTAAAAGAACTCTATCCAAAATTTGAACAGGAATTGAAAGAAAATATCCTTGAGTACGGCAGAACGCTTAAAAGTTTAAAGGATAACGAGGTATTGGTATTCCAGGTTACATTGACAAAATGTGCAGGGTGCGGTATCCCTTCTACGCTTGAGCTTTCCATAAAAGGGGCGGTATTAATGGATTTCAGTGCTGGCAAAGTTGACCGTAATACTGCTGTGGGCAAGTTTTCCATCAAGAAAGGCGAAAACCAGTAATTTGGAAAAATTGTATGCCGGCATTCGCGACGATACTGTGAATGCCGGCACTTTTTATTCCCGTTAGTTGTAATATTATGTTAGTGGCATGTCGAATTGAAACGATTTGCTTAGTTTTAGGTATATAATCTCAATAGGAGGGTTGTGCTAGCGCTGCAGCCGCGTACAGGCACAGTTGTGGTTTGCGTTACAGCAGCACTCTGCCATCTTCATAGACAGGAAATACCGCATGAAAAGAAACTTACTTATTGGCGCAGGGGCAGTTGCAGTACTGTTAATCGTTTACTTTTTCCTGGGAGGTAAAAGTTCTGGGGCAACTGCGGATATAATTACTGAGGTTGTGCGTGGCCCCTTCAAGATCGAAATTGAAACCACGGGCGAATTGGAAGCCAAAAATTCAGTTAAAATATTGGGTCCGACGCGACTGCGTGATTTTCAAATCTGGCAATTATCAATTGAAAGTATCATTGATGAAGGAACAGTAGTGAAGAAAGGGGATTGGGTGGCTACGCTGGATCCTTCCGAATTTCAAAATAAGTTTAGTGCAAAGCAGATTGAACTGGAAAAGGAAAACGCAGAGTTTGTTCAGACCCAACTGGACACAACGCTTCTCTTGCGTGAGGCTCGGGATCAGGTGATTAATTTAAGATATGCAGTAGATGAAAAGAGAATAATCCTGGAGCAATCCAAATTTGAACCACCTGCCACCATTAAGCAAGCTGAGATAAACTACGAACGCGCAGCACGCGAGTATGAGCAGGCAAGGGAAAACTACAAGATCAAGAAACGTCAGAATGCCGAGAAGATGAAGGCGCAATCAGCGGAGTTCCGCAAGGTGCAAAATGAATTTAATGCGATGAGTCAGTTGCTGCAATCCTTCACGATTCTTGCCCCTGAACCGGGCATGGTAATCTACACAAAAGGTAATGATGGTAAACCAATCAAGGGGGGGTCGCAGATTCGTGTATGGGATCCAACGGTAGCTACGCTGCCTGATTTGACAAAAATGATGTCCAAGACTTATGTAAATGAAGTAGATGTAAGAAGAGTTATTGCCGGACAGAAGGTTGAAATTGGGTTGGATGCATATCCGGACAAAAAGCTCTCGGGTGTCGTAACACGGGTTGCCAATGTTGGTGAGCAGCGTCCGAATTCGGATGCAAAGGTTTTTGAGGTGGCGGTTGAAATTGATGGTACAGATCCCACCTTGCGACCATCAATGACAACAAGCAATAAGATAATTGCCAAGGTAATTGATGACGCTTTGTTCATTCCTTTGGAGTGTCTGCACAATCAGGCCGATACTGTTACCTATGTGTACAAAAAGGAGGGCATGACAACGGTAAAGCAGGAGGTCATGATAGGGGATACAAATGCGAACGATGTTGTAATTCTGAGCGGGCTCACGGAAAGTGACCGTGTCCATTTGTCTATTCCTTCAGGCTTGGAAGGAGATAATATAAACCTGTTGAAGGAAATGGATGGTAAGAGAAAGAAAGCTGAACCGGAAAAAGATAATCTGAAGAAGGATGGGGCTCCTGTCGTTGTCGTCCCCACAGCTGTATCTAGTAATTAGTCGTAATCGGATGTTTTCACAACGCTTATTAGCCAATCTGTATATTGCTGTTGATGCGGTTATTGCAAACAAGGTACGGTCTCTGTTAACCGCCCTTGGTATAATTTTCGGCGTCGCAGCGGTCATTGCCATGCTGGCGATAGGCAATGGCGCGCAACAGGAAATCCTGGAGCAGATCAAGCTGGTGGGTGTCAATAATATTGTTGTCAAACCCATTGTTGAACAAGAGGAAGAGAAAATAGAGGAGCAAGTTGGCCAACGTGAAAAAAAGAAATTTTCGCCTGGGCTAACTGTACGTGATGTTCAAAGTATTGAAGCTACTATTCCCGGCGTTAGTAAAATAAGCCCGGAGATTATTATTGATACCTATGTTATTCGGGAAGGTCTTAGAAGATCAGCAAAGCTGGTCGGCGTTGAACCAAGCTATTTTACCATCTATAATTTTTATTTGAATGAAGGGCAGATGTTCAATCCGGAACAAATTCGATTAGGCGCCCCCGTGTGCATAATTGGCTATGCCATAAAAACGAAATTCTTTCCTACCGAAGATCCCATTGGCAAGAGCATCAAAGTTGGCAGGCATTGGCTCACGATCGTGGGGCTTCTGAACGAACGCATGGTTTCTGATGCAAGTATTAGTAAACTGGGCATCCGAGATTTTAATATGGACATATACATTCCATTACAATCGGTTTTGATTCGGTACAAGAACCGTGATAAGATTACGAGTGAACAACTACGACTTGCTGGACAACGAAGCCGTGGAAGGGGCAATGTAGGCTCCGAAGTTGAGGAACAGGAACAGGACAAATCGAATTACCATCAGCTCGACCGGCTGGTGATCCAGGTGGGTGCGACAGAACGGTTGACGCCGACTGCTGAAATCATCTCGCGACTGCTGGAGCGGAAACACTATGGTGTAATTGATTATGAAATTGAAATTCCTGAATTATTATTAAAGCAGCAGCAACGCACAAACGATATTTTTAATTATGTGCTGGGTGCCATTGCGGGGATATCTCTTCTGGTGGGTGGAATTGGCATTATGAATATTATGTTGGCCTCGGTGCTAGAGCGAATTAAGGAAATTGGCTTGCGGTTATCCATAGGTGCGAAGAAAAGTGATGTTGTGCAGCAGTTTTTGTTTGAAGCCATTATGATCAGTGTATCCGGAGGTCTTATTGGTGTTTTTATTGGTGTTACCATGGCGTTTATCGTTTCTGAATTCGCAAATATTCCAACTGTTGTTACTTTTTCATCTATTATCTTATCTTTTGGGGTGGCCGCCACGGTAGGGCTGATATTTGGCATTGCTCCAGCTCGCCGGGCAGCAAGCCAGGATCCCATTACTTCCTTGCGCTATGAATAAACTTCTTCTCGTTCTCCTCATGCTTTGTGGCTATTTACAGGGTGAGGCGCAAAATGTCTTGACCATAACTGACATTATCGATCGATCGCAGTCTCAGTCACCTGATTTTAAGATAGCAGAAACCAGGCGCGAAAACCGGTATTGGCAATACCGTAATTTTCGAAGTAACTATAACCCCCAGGTACGACTTATCAGCAATAATGCAGGGGCGTTGTATAATAACAGTTTTAGTCCTATCCTTCAGCCGGATGGATCAATCAAGTATCTTCAGGTAAATCAACTTAATCCAGGAATAAACTTTGCACTCCAGCAGCCGGTCCAATGGACAGGGGGAACTGTTTCCGTAAATTCCATATATAACTATTTTAACAACTATGTTGATAATACTTCCCAATGGAATGGATCTACATTCAATATTCGGCTCAGCCAGCCCATTTTCTCCTACAATCAGTATAAATGGGACAAGCGTATCCAGCCCATCCGATACGAAGAATCAAAACGGGACTACGCGGAATCTATGGAGGCCATTGCCCGTGATGCAGTAGATAATTTTTTTAACGTGCTCCAGGCACAAGTAGACCAGCAAATTGCGCTCTATAATCTTGCCAATAATGACACGATTTATAAAATAGAACAGGGTCGGTATAACATCGGAACAACGTCGTTGGATAAACTTTTGCAGGTTGAATTGCAATTACTGCGTTCCAGGCAGGAAGTTGCACAGGCTCAGTTAAATCTTCAAACGTCAAGCCTGGAATTGCGTACTTACATTGGCCTTCGTACAGGAGAAAGTTTCGATTTGAAGCTGCCTGATGAAATCCCCATAATCATTGTAAATGAGGACGACGCGTTAAAATATGCACGCGAAACGAGATCAGCTTACATTGCGTTTGAAAGGCGGAAGGCAGAGGCGGAATCTATTGTTGCCCAGGCAAAGAGTCAACGCTACAATGTAAACTTAACCGGAGGATTTGGGTTGAACAGCGTTGGCGCAAATCTGGGTGATCTCTACCAGAACCCGGCACGGCAACAGTTTGTGAACTTCACTTTTAATATCCCTCTTCTGGATTGGGGTCGTAGACGGTCGATGATGCAGAGTGCCTATGCAAACAAGCGGCTAACGGATTATCTTATTACCCAGGATGAGGTCACTTTTGAGCAAACAATATTAACACAGGTAAGGCAGTTCGAAATGTTAAAACTTCAAATTGAGATTACCAAGAAAGCTGATGAAGTAGCCTTTGAGCGTTATAATGTTGCGCAGAACCGCTATCTGATAGGAAAGATTGATATTACTAATCTTAATATTGCACTCAAGGAAAAGGATGATGCAAAGCGCAGCTATATTGTGGCGTTGAAATCTTTTTGGACTGCGTACTTCGAATTGCGGCGCTTAACATTGTATGACTTCGCCAGGCAAAAATACCTGTATAATCCGATTGCGGATAGCAGATAGGTAAACGCTCAAACAGACTTCAAAAGCTCTGATCTGTACTTTGTCAGCACACTGGACTTCGAAACGAAGCCCAGGTATTTCTTATCTTTAACAACGGGTAAGTTCCACTGATTTGTTTCATCAAACTTCTTCAGAACGTCGTGCAGATTTTCATGGAGCATGATAACCGCTAAGGGCTTGCTCATTAAATCTTTCACAAGTATTTTTTCGTGTTTGTCTGGATTAAATATTATGGTTCGGATATTATCCATGTGAATTATACCCTGAAGTTCATTATTCTCGTCGATAACGGGAAATGTATTTCTGCTGGAAGTGGATATAACCTTAATCAGGGATTGAAGTGGCTCCTCAGGTTTGATAACGGAGAAGTTGGTTTCAATGAGTGCTGATAGATTAAGCTTGCTCAATAGAAATTTGTCCCTGTTCTCCACAGTGAGGTTTAGCATTGTAGAAAGTTTTTTACCATCCATGGAAAGTGGCTCAAAATAGTGCGTCACAGTAATACTCAATGCTGATACGATCATCAAGGGTATCATCAAATCATATCCCCCTGTGATTTCTGCAATCAGGAATATGGCAGTTAATGGAGCATAAAAAACACCACTCAATATTCCGGCCATTCCTACCAGCGTAAAGTTCGTTTCAGGAATAGATGCAAAGCCCAGTAAATTATTGAGCCTGGCAAAAACGAAACCGAGATAAGCGCCCACAAAAAGGGAGGGACCAAAATTACCGCCATTGCCGCCACTTCCAAGTGTGATCGCCGCTGCAACAGTTTTCAAAAACATTAGCGCCCCAAGGAAAAGAAGCAAGTAGATGTCGGATGTAATGAAATTACGAAGCAAACTCGCGCTTATAAGTTCCTGTGTCCGTGCCGTTGAAAGCATTTTTATGGTCTCGTATCCCTCCCCAAACAGGGGAGGAAACAAAATCAGCAATACGAATAGCATTAAGCCACCACTGAGTATTCTTGTCCAGTTCTTTTTGAACTTATGCATTTTTGCCTCTACATAAGTAAACATCCGAGAATAGTATAATGACAATAGGCCTGCCAAGATTCCCAGCGCAATGTAAAATGGCACATTGCGATAATCAAATGGTTCGGTCAGGGAGGAGAATGAGAGAATAACACCTTCCTGCAGTATTATTTTAGAAAGCAATGCGCCGGAAGCTGCCGAGATTATTAATGGGATAAATGCCGTAGCACTGATATCGGTCAGGAGGACTTCTACAGCAAACAGCACACCCGCGATAGGGGAATTGAATGCGGCAGCGATACCCGCCGATGCCCCACAGGCAAGCAGGATTGTGCGATCTTTGTAAGAAAGATTATAGGTCCGTCCATAATTTGAGCCTATGGCCGAGCCCGTGCTAACCATTGGTGACTCTAATCCCATCGATCCTCCAAAACCAACTGTCAGGGCACTGGTAATCATATGCGAATACATTTCCTTGAATTGGATCAGACTGGACTTTTTCACGATGGCATACACAATTTCAGCGGTGCCTTTGTGAAACTCATTTTTCAGAACATACTTGACATACAAAACCGTTACTAAAATTCCGATGATAGGGAATAGGGCAAACAGCAGAAATCTTTCATAATGGTTGGAGTAATACGTAACAAACGATTCGATGGAGTGCACAAAATACTTAAGCATTATGGCGGCCATTCCGGAAGACAGACCAACTAGAATACTGGAAAGAATAAAAAACTGTCGTGGTGAGATTTTATCCTGAAGATAAACGATTGGTTTACTAACGATATGATGAACTTCTTTTATCATTTATTTGCAAATCGGCATAAAGATAACAATTGAGATTACTTAACATCTCGACCTTGTAAAAACTAATGTGTTTAATTGATAAGGTATCTTTTTAGGGAGCAGTGCATGAATTAAAACTAGATCATTCTTACTTTGGTTGGATGGCTTAGTTTATAGTCTTGCGTCCGCATGTCAATTTTATACCGTGTATTAACATAGCCCTTCACATATTGTTTTATTCGAGCCTCAAACTCGACTTTTTTGCCTGCAACCAGACCAGCCTCCTGAAAACTTTTTGAATAATTAAGCCATATGTGATCTGCAAGAAGCTGCCTGCTCTCCAAGTCGATCACATTCCTCAGCAAAACAGTTTCTGCTGCATATCCATGGTAGTTGGTTTTCGATCCCAGCCTGCAATATACTGCGCTGAACTTTCTTCTTTCGCCTTCTTTTTTTGATAATGCTGCTCTCATGTCAACGCATTTGATTACTAAACTATTAACGGTCCACTAGTTGATATTCTCCCCATAGGGGAAAATGATCACTAAATTTAATGCTGTCAAGCGTTTCAAACCCTACAGAACGAATGGATGTCGTGTAAAATTGATTGTCAATCCTAAGTCCTGCTAACCTGCCCACTTTATAGGTAAATCCAAATCCTCGGCCGGATTCTTCAAATGAATTCTTCATTTTTTCCTTCATCAATTGATAGGTATAAGAATAGGGGAGATCATTGAAATCGCCCATGCAGATGACGGGATAAGGAGTTGAATCGATAAAGGCAGCCAACTGATTAATTTGTGTGCTTCTTACCAAAACTCCGTTCTTGAGCTTACTAAAAAGAATCACTGCAATTGTCTTAAGCGATCTGAGATTTCTAGCGTGATGCCCCAAATTGGTAAGGCCCATTGACTCCAGGTGAACGTTTATTATGCGAACTGTGTCTTTTTTTATAAGGAGATCGGCATAGGCTATCCTGTTAAAACCATTTTCGCTGGCCAGCAGGTCTCCGCTTGAAACAATTGGAAACTTCGAGATTATCAAGGTTCCTTCCTGCGAATATTCACTATTTTTTGTCGCATTCTCTTGTGAAAAATAGAAGTAAGCCCCGTCCTTGCTTAGTTGCTCAATTATATTGAATTCCTCGCTACGCGGAGAATTTACAAACTCCTGATAACATTTAATATCGGCGTCGGAATGCAGCAGCCAATTTTTTAGGGCAATTTTAGCGCTGTCCATGTCCTTGTACACATACGGCATCATGTAATAGCCACCTAAGTTATAGTTCATTGCAGTAAATGAAAAGCCGGGCGCTGATTCCTTGCTAAAAAGGTATTTAAGACCAATGGTACCTGTGACATAAGGGCTTCCGATAAAGAGTGCAACGACATAGTAGATTGTTGACTTCTTCCTCAAAAACAGTAATACCAGGAGCAAGATAATGTTAGCGGTTAAGGCAAAGGGAATGGCAAAACTGAGAATCCAGAGATTGAATTTTTCAGAAGGGGAAATTTTACCCGCAACATACAATAACACTATTAAGATGGAAGCTATAATATTAAAATACCTCACTAAAAAGGGGTGCTTCATACTGTTCTGTTTGATTCTCATTGATTCAAATGAATGGCGGCTTCGCTATACAAGCGAACAAAGAGAGTACAAAAATAGCACAATATGAATTACAGGGTAAAAAATTGGATTGGTTTTTGACTTGCGTCCGAACTAAATCTTATACTTACCAATGAACTCATGGGCACTAGCGTTCCACAGAAATACGACCTGGGATAACTGTAAAATCATTTAGGAATACTTATGTCGCCGTCACGCCGTATGCCTGTGCACTATTTTGTAGATCAAACTTTTACAGCAACTTGATTGGTTAAAGCAAATTTGTGCAGGCCGTGGTGACCAGGTTACAGATCGCGATATGCCAGCGGTAGGATGATAATGAAGGACCTGGTTCGGGCGAAATTATAAAAGAGAGTATTGTGGCTTTTACAAACCGCAACAACCAACACTAAAATGTTGAGGAGCCATTTTTGGTCCATCAGCATATACGTTATGAACGCTCATAACGGTTCTGCTATCCCAGCGTAGGTTTGGCGAACTATTTTTCCGTTGTGAATAATAAAAGTGTCCGTTGCGAATGTTAAAATAAAAGAGGGAGTACTGGCTTGCCATATAATATAGCCCACATTCTCGCTTACTATGGATTTGTTCAATTGCAAGGTTGCTGAGTCCGTTGGGAATGCGACGAAGGCATCTACGAAATTCTTGCGAATCTGGTCCAGTCCTTTAAAGGTCCTGTCGGGCGTAATTAAAATGGACTCTTCTGTATAATCTGCCATGGTTTCTTCAAGATCATTTGCCTGGAAGGCTTTCCAGTGATGGTCAAGGACTTCTTTTGTTTTTTCTTCATGATCTGTAGTCGTTATGTTTGTTTTTACATTACAACCTGTAAGGACCGCGCTTAAAAGAAGAAGGATAGTGTACGATATTCTCATAGCTTGATGTGGTTACGATTTTTTTCGGAAGGTAAGCAATTAAGAAGTGTATTGTATGCGTAAATTTGGTTTGTATTAGAACCAGTAACTAATTGGGCTATTTAAGGTATATTCTTCTCTTGGTCTTATCCTTGCTTACCGTTTCTTGTCAGTGGCAAAAGGAAAAATTGGAGGATCAGATTGCGCATGAACTTTCGCAACAGACTGGCATTTTTGCTGTGGCTTTTAAGGATTTGACTACGAATGAACAGGTTTTGATTCGTGAGCATGAAATATTTCATGCTGCAAGTACAATGAAGACTCCGGTTATGATTGAAGTCTTTAAGCAAGCTGCCGCCGGCAAATTCGCTTTGTCGGATTCTATTCTGATTAAAAATGATTTCAGGAGTATAGTGGATGGAAGTCCGTATAGCCTTAATGCCAGAGATGACAGTGACCGAACGCTGTACGAGCAAGTTGGGACTAAGCGATTGTTGTCCGAGCTGGTATACGATATGATTATTGTCAGCAGCAATCTTGCGACAAATATTATTATTGAGTTGGTGGATGCAAATGAAGTTACACAAACAATGCGGGATTTGGGTGCAAAAGATATTATGGTATTGCGCGGAGTCGAAGATTTAAGGGCTTTTGAAAAGGGTTTAGCCAATACGACTACAGCATACGACCTTATGTTGATGTTTGAGAAAATGGCCAAGGGGGAAGTTGTCGGCACCGAGGCTTGCCAGGCTATGATTGGCATCTTATTGGATCAAAGATTTAATACCATCCTCCCAGCCAGGCTACCAGGAGATGTAAAGGTCGCCCATAAAACCGGAAGTATTGTTGGTGTGCACCATGATTCAGGGATTGTTTTCCTCCCTGATGGCAGGAAATATGTCCTGGTTATCCTGTCCAAGAACCTGGAAGACGAAGTTGCAGCGACCAATGCCATGGCCAATGTTTCGGAGCTGATTTATAAATATGTTATCAGCGATAAGCCCTGATTGAAGAGCTGCTGTTGTTTGGAGCAGGTGAATTAGAAAAACCAAAGTTTAATGGCCATGCCGATTACGGAGATGACCATAACACGTTTGATCCATACTTCTCCCTTATCAACACTCCAGCGGCTGGCATACCATCCACCCAGGGCGTGTCCGATAGCCAGTATCAGGCTTGTTAGCCACAAGATTTTATCTTGATATGCAAACACAGCTACCGATACGCCTGTGTAAACAATAGCGACAAAGACTTTTATATAGTTCGTTTTTACAAGGTTGAAATGATTTACAAGACTTAGTATTCCGATAACCAAGAATCCTACACCTGCCTGGACAAAGCCACCATAGATGCCGACGAAAAAGAAACAAAGAATACCAATGCGCTGACGCCTTGGCGTCATGTTTTCGCCCTGCATAGTGGATCGGAAGGGATCGAATATCACCAAGGCTATTGAAAGTAACATGACCAGAACAAAGATTCGACCGAATATTTTGTCGTCGATGGTAGAAGCAAGCATCGATCCAATGAAACCGCCCACCATAGACACAAGGCCGAGGGTAAGGCTATAGCGCAAGGGAAGTTCAACTTTTTTGCTGCGGAAGCCGCCAACCGCTGTGATGTTTTGTGCCAGTATGGCTACCCGGGCAGTGGCATTTGCCATCGTGATTGGAACACCCATGAAGGTAAGGATTGGTACTGTGAACAGTGAACCCCCGCCGCCAACGGTATTCAAAAAAGCGGATCCAAAACCCAGCAGGATGATCAACGGAATTTGATAAAGTTCCAAGCAGCTTTCAGGTTAGGGCTGAAAGATAGCATATTTGAGGGGTACCGACTAGCGTATTTCAACCGAATGGAAAGGCTTCATTGAAGTTGCCTGGTAGGGTGAGCACCAATTGCAATACGAACATGGTGACCATCAAAGCCTGGAGTATTATCGAACAGGCACTTTTCGAATTATTTTTGAAAATAGGGAAGGAAAGAGCCGCTTAATATAAACCCCAAGGACTTCTTTTCCGCCGATGTAAACCTCCTCTCGTTTTCTTTCAATCGCCCTGACTATTCTTTTTGCGCACCATTCGGCAGGTTTGCCCTTAGCTTGTGCCTTGTCTACTTCGTTAAGCGGGGAACCGTCGCCTTTGAGTGCCGCCAAAGTGATTGGGGTGTTGATAAACCCGGGGCAGATCATGGTTACGAAAATGTTGTCTTTCCAGTGTTCGGCGCGTACCGAATCAAAAAATCCATGAAGGGCATGTTTTGAAGCGGCATAGCCCGAACGAAAGGGTGTTCCGAATTTTCCGGTAACGCTGCTCAAAGTTACGAAGTGACCGGCTTTACGGTCGACAAAATGCGGCAACAGATTTTTTGTTAAAGCAACTGCTCCGAAATAATTTACCTCCATTATACGTCTGTCAACTTCCATCGTGGTTTCCCGGATTAAACTTCGCTGGCTGATGCCACCGTTGTTGATAAGAATGTCGACGTGACCAAAAACCTGTATAGCTTCCCGCGTTGCTTGCGCAAGGGAATCAGGCTGTGAAAGATCAAGGGGAAGTATACGTATATTCAACTGTGACTCAGGTGTACAGTTGTGCTTTACACGTTCAAGCTCAGCTTTTCTGCGTGCTGAGAGAACAAGTTTCGCACCTTCACGGGCAAGTTCATACACCAGTGCTTCACCGATACCTGAAGAGGCTCCTGTGAGCCAGATTACTTTGTTCTTAAGACCAGACATGGATGCAATTAAGGAAGTTTTATCATATCATGTTATTATCACATCAAGTGATTTTAAATTTTCATGTGCGCAATTTACCACAATTTCATTCATGCAATTGTGCGATGGGTGATCCAGACCCTGAGTTGTATGACCCGCCCATTGCGCACTCGGTTAGGCAATTCCATCACGTGAGAAACGCAAAAGTCGTAAAGCATTAGTTTTTTTATGGATAAGGTTTGGTTGTAATTCTATTATAAACAACGAAATCAAAACTATGCAGATGTCGCTCATCTGCTGGATGCGATTTTCGTGAGATTTCAATCCACTCGTTTTGATCAAAATCAGGAAAATAAGTATCACCTTCAATAACGGCATGTATTTCAGTGAGATAAAGCTTATCGGCTTTGGCAAGACTCAACTTGTAGATATCATATCCGCCAATAACAAATACTTCCGGCTCCCCATTATGCTGCGCGATTTCCAATCCCCTTTCCAGGGAATTAACAACAATACAACCTGGCGCCCTGAAGGATGGCTGGCGTGTAACTACGATATTTGTCCGGTTGGGTAGCGGCCTGAACTTATCGGGAATTGAATCATAATTTTTGCGGCCCATTATGATGTGATGGCCTTTTGTCGTTTGCATAAAGAACTTCATGTCATCGGGCAGGTGCCAGGGCAAGCCATTATTCTTTCCGATAACATGGTTTTCGCTTACAGCGGCGATTAGCGATATAATCATAGTAGTCAAAGCGATAAGGTTCAAAACGACAAGCACGCAATGTATGCATTGAAGCTTGCAGCGATAAGATAGAACTATATTTTATTCCCCATAAGAAATTCCTTGATATTCATTCTTCGTTTCCCCTCAGGTTGAAGCTCTTCTACAGAAACCCAACCATCCTGGGTCTTGACACAAAGATAATTTTTGTTATCAGTGTTGATGCTTCCAGGCTTATGCTGCCCGTCAATATCTTTGTCCCAAAAGGATACTACGAATATCTTGTAAGTCTTGCCGGAAAAGATGCACCACGCTGCGGGATAAGGGTTCAAACCGCGCACGAAGTTTCGCACATCCCTTGATGGCTGATTCCAGCGGATCTCACAGGTTTCTTTGTAAATTTTTGGAGCATGTTTCGCCGTGACCTGGGATGGCTGCGGTATAGCAATGCAATCTCCAATTTGAATTGATTTCACGGTTTTCAGGACGAGTTGTGCACCTTTAATCATCAGCCGATAGGAGACAGTCCCAAAGTTATCGTTTTCATCGATGGGTTCTTTTTCCTGGTAGATGATACTACCGGTATCAATTTCGTGCTGCAGAAAAAATGTGGTTATGCCAGTCTCTCTCTCTCCCTTTATTATAGCCCAATGTATAGGTGCCGCACCGCGGTACTGCGGAAGCAGGGAAGCATGGAGATTAAATGTACCAAGAGAAGGCATGGCCCAGACCACTTCGGGTAACATACGAAAGGCCACAACAACCTGAAGATTGGCATGGTAGCTTTTCAATTCATGCAAAAACCCGGTTTCTTTTAGGTTGGCGGGCTGAAGTATTGGGATATTGTGTTTTATGGCACTTTCTTTCACAGGTGAAAAGACTAATTTTCTCCCGCGCCCTTGCGGCTTATCCGGGGCAGTTACAACGGCGACGACGTTGAATTTATGCTCAATTAAAATCTCAAGACTGGGTACAGCGAATTCGGGCGTGCCCATGAAAATAATACGCAATTCCTGCATGGTGTGTTAAACAACACCAAATAACGTAAATGACAAGACTATTTTAAACATAGTCTTATTTATATATCACAATTCTATAGCTTTCTCCCATTATTTTGAACCTGGTTTCTTCCAATACTTCCTTTGAGCAAGAAGTTATCTGCTGCCCAAATCAGGGTTGTTCAGTAAATGATTGATGATGCATTGAAGGAGGTGGAGTTGAGATGCACCGGTTGGTATGAATGAACTCCAACGGGAATTTTTCTTATTAAATTCGGCTAAAATCATGCGCATAAAAAAAATTATGTATTTAATTGGATTGGTTTCTGCTGTAGCATTTGTCTCAGGGTGGACCTTTGCATTTTTACACTTTCCAGGAGCCAATGAATTGCCAACTTATGGCTTTTTATCATTTGCCTTCATCTTTCTCCCCCTATTGTCCATTGGCTATTTCAAGGTCAAAGTTCAGCGGGCTTTATCTGAAAAACTTAGATTTATGTTAGGGCTTTCCAGTGGTTTCATTGTTTGCTTATCGGTACTTTTCAAAGCCCTTCACTTTCAGGGAGCGCCGGAACTATTGATAACCGGCTCAACGCTTTTCATTGTTGGGTTCCTTCCATCTCAGTTTTTCAATATGTATAAAAAATCTGTTTCTTGATTTTTGTATATCCGCGTCACTTTCATTTCTCTTTAAGAATTTGCAACTGCAATAGTTGGGAAAACTCAATTTCTTAATTCTTTCCGCATATATTTTTTGCAAATCGGGCAGGCTTTCCATACATGGCCGCGGGCGGGGCAATATTCTCTTCCGAAATAAATAATTTGAAGGTGAACTTTGTTCCATTTCTCCTCTGGTATTAATCGCTTCAAATCACGCTCAGTTTGTGCTACACTTTTGCCGTTAGTAAGTCCCCAACGGTATGCCAAACGGTGGATGTGTGTATCAACTGGAAATGCAGGTAAGCCAAACCATTGCGTCATTACCACGGAAGCCGTTTTGTGGCCAATGCTCGGGAGTTCCTCCAAACTTTCGAACGTGTTGGGGACCTTACCATTATACTTTTCTATTAATATTTTAGATAACCCATGGATGCCTTTTGACTTCATAGGAGAAAGTCCGCAAGGTTTAATGATTTCTCGGATTTCACCTACGCTGAGCTTAACCATGTCATACGGATTGTCAGCTCGCTTAAACAGAAAAGGAGTGGTCTTATTTACACGCTCATCAGTACATTGCGCTGATAGCAGTACGGAAATCAACAGCGTGTAAGCATCCTTATGCATCAGGGGGACCTTTGGATCAGGATAAAGTTTATCCAGTATGGAGAGAATGTCTTTTACTTTTTCTACTTTTGTCATTGGTAACATCAAGTCGTAAATAAAACCCGCAAGCATCGATTAAGTCTAACGCGTGCTACCCGAAGTATTGGGCTTTTTACGGGTACAATAGATACTTTTTTCTCATCTCTTTATATCGCGTAAGATCCTCCTGCCACGATTTTCGAATTTCGTCTTCGCTCAATCCTCCTTTTATCTGTTGTGCCAGAAGATTGTTGCCCGCCCATCGGGCAAAGTGTGGTACGAAGAATTTTTCCTTATCCGGGAATGCATTGTACATTTCGATGAGGTAGTGCAGTGCTATCTTTCTAGGAACATCCACCGTGCGTAAGTCCAATCCATAGCATACTTTATTTTCCTGTGGAGGATTGATCGACATACCCTCAATATCTTGTGGTGTGAATTGGAATGGCATATTTTTTAAATCAGGATGACCAATAATCTGAAAGGGGATCAAAGTGCCACGGCCTAAACTCAAGGGTGTTCCTTCAAAGAAGCAAATGGAAGGGTAGAGTTTAACAGCTTGTTGATTTGGAAGATTCGGAGAGGGTTTGATGGGAAGAATATATTCGTCGTTATGATTCCAGTTTTTTAACGTGATTACTTCAAGCTCACATTTCTCTTTTCCTTCGAGCCAACCCTCACCGTTAATCATTTGCGCAAACTCACCTATGGTCAGTCCATGTACGACTGGAACAGGATGCATGCCAATGAATGATTTGAATTCCGGAAGCAGAACTGGTCCGTCAATATAACCTGCATTAGGATTAGGTCGGTCAAGTACTATCAATTTCTTTCCATTTTCGGCGCAAGCCTCCATAACATAGTGTAAGGTTCCGATATAGGTGAAGAAGCGCACGCCAACATCCTGGATATCAAAAATCACTACATCTATGTCTTTGAGCTGCGCCGGAGTTGGTTTTCTATTTTCGCCATACAATGAAACGACAGGCAAACCTGTTTTGGAATCGAAGCCATCCTTTACGTGTTCTCCTGCCGTCGCCGTGCCACGGAATCCGTGTTCGGGGGATAGTATTTTCCTGATGTGTATCCCGTACGTTTTCAATGTATCAGCCAAATGCGTTTTCCCAACAACGGCGGTATAGTTCACCACCAAGGCTACATTCTTGCTTTCTATCCTGGAAAGCACAATATCGAGTTGATCAGCACCAGTAACAACCCCATGCTCCGCTTGTTGATCTACTTCTTTTTCATTCGGGAAAGTTGTTGGTTGTTTTCCGCCAGTATTGCTGCCGCATTGTAAACAACTTAGTAATATCAAGTACCTAAAAACTAACTTCTTCATTGATCTGTTGCTTTAATATTAGGCTAAAAGCTATGCAAAGCTATTAACTTCGTTGATGTTGAAATCCTTCAATAAACACAGCTATTGATTGTGGACTTATGTTATCTTATTTTGCAGAATCTTAACGCTGAAAAGTTAGCAATAACCTTTGAACCTTTCGTATTTCATATCCAAAAGAATAAGTCGAGAACAAAAGGAGGGTTTTTCGTCAGCCATTCACAAAATAGCTATCGCCAGCATTGGCGTAGGACTAGGTGCGGCCATCATTTCATTTCTGGTAATGCTTGGTTTCCAGGAAAAAGTGAAGGATAAGGTATACAGTTTCAGCGGTCACCTGATGATAACAAAGTTCACGATGAGCAATTCCCCTGAGGAAGAACCAATGAACTACCACATTGAAATTTATGATAACCAGGGTAAGTACCCCTTTATCAAGCGCGTACAGGCTTATGCGCACAAACCAGGTCTGGTGAAAACGGAAGATGATGAAGTTTTGGGTATAGTGGTGAAAGGTGTAGGACGAAATTACGACGTCGAAGCTTTTCGGGTAAATATGGTTGAGGGCAATTTTATAGACTTCCCTGACTCCAGCTATGCAAATCAGGTCGTTATCAGCCGTATTATTTCAAACAAGATTAAGGCAAAAGTCGGGGACGATATCATCGTTCATTTCTTCCAGAACCCACCTCGTTTTAGGAGACTAAGGGTAACCGGAATCTATGAGACCAATCTTTCCGAATACTTTGATGGAAAAGTTATTATAACGGATATTCGAATGATCCAGCGTCTAAATGACTGGTCAGATAGTCTGGCTGGAGGCCTTGAGGTGTTCGTTGTAGACCCTGCACGTGTTGATGAAGCTGGTTTTGCGATTGGTGAAACAATGGATTTTGATCTAAACATCGAGCGCATCAGCGATAAATTCAGTCAGGTTTTTGAATGGCTTCATCTGCTGGGAAGACAAGTCAATATTTTACTTGGCATAATTCTATGTGTGGTTTGTGTCAATATGATTTCCATTGTGCTGATCCTGGTGATGGAACGAACACAAATGATTGGCATGCTCAAAGCTATGGGTGCGGACAATAAACTTATTCGGTCTATCTTTATCTTTAATGGTATTAATTTGATATACAAGGGATTACTGCTTGGAGATCTTATCGGATTGGGGCTTTGTTCCCTTCAATATCATTTCAGTATTATCAAGCTTAATCCGCATGATTATTATATGAGTTTTGTACCTATTGCCTGGCATTGGGATATTATTTTGCTGCTAAATCTCCTTACATTTTTCGTCGTTACTTTCGTATTGTTAATACCTACAATGGTGATTGCGCGGATAAACCCTATTAAAACCATTCGGTTTGACTAGTATTTAAGGAGTTTAACTCGGATATTTTTTTTAATTTTGTTTAATTTAGACGATTATAAGGAGCCCACCTTATTCGAAGTGGTTTATATTTTATGCAGTTAAAATTCAAGAATCCGGTTAGGCCAGACCTGACGAATACTATTCAAAAAAGAAATCGCCGGCTTCAGGCGTTCTTCAATGCCAAGAACCTGGATGTCCGATTACACGGTGACGCCCAGAATCCGCTTATGGTTTTGTGCGGTTGTGTTGGCTTGTCATCCTATGTTCATAATTTTGACCTGCGAATGCTGGACAAGCCCAATCAGGGTGAAGTGATGAAGATTTACAAACTTACGGAAATCATTCAAGGTACCCGAGAAGAAGTCGTAGAGTGGCTCCAGCAATATCCGCAGATGCCTTTGTATCGTATTAGACATAAGGACAGCAAGCTATTCCTGTGCGGTTTTAACTTTGTTGATCGTGAGCAGAAATTAGGTCGTTACCCCGTGTTTGCGCGCGAAGACTATCATATCTACAAACAGCATGAAGCTGCTGAAGATATTCTGAATATGTTGAAAGAAGATGGTTATGAGGCTGAAATAACTGAGCCAGACTTGGATCTGGTGAAATCACATGTTGGTCCAATTGCATTTGTGGGATTTCAGGAATAGCAGAAGGCAAAGCGCAGGCTAAGAAATTGGTGTAAGTGGGATATACTTTTTAAACCAACTTTCTATGGTCATCTGCAAGACTCCAAAGAAGGCTTCTTTAAAGATTCCGGCTGACATCTTTGATTCACCACGCGTGCGCTCAGTGAAGATGATGGGTATTTCGTTGAGTTTGAATCCATACTTCCAGGTAAGAAATTTCATCTCAATCTGGAACGCATAACCCACAAATTTTACCAGGTCTAGTGGAATCGTTTCAAGGACCTGCCTTCGATAACATAAAAAACCAGCTGTTGTATCACGAATTGGCATACCTGTAATCAGCCTGACATAGCTACTTGCAAAATACGAGAGGAGCACACGCCCAATAGGCCAGTTCACAACGTTAACACCAGTAGCGTACCGCGAACCAATCGCTACATCGCTCCCACGTTCTGAACATTGCAGGTAAAGATTAATGAGATCTTTAGGGTCATGCGAAAAATCAGCATCCATCTCCAATATATAATCGTAACCTTTTTCGATGGCATATTTGAAGCCCGCAATGTATGCGGTTCCTAACCCTAATTTTCCTGTGCGCTTCACCAGATGCAGTCTTACTTCTGTTTCGTTATAATCCTGCTGCATCTTCTCCACAATTTGCGGCGTGCCATCCGGGGAGTTATCATCAACAATTAAAATGTGAAAATCTTTAGGCAGGCTAAAAACAGTATCAATGATTCCACGAATGTTTTCGCGCTCTTTGTACGTTGGGATAATGACTATAGCGTTGTTCAATAGGTTGGGGCCGGGCTAGGCAAGTATAACAAATCTATAAAAAGTCGCTATTTATACAATCGTTTTCTAATATGGTTTTTTCGAATTTTAGATGGACTGCACTATAATAGCGTTAACGGGCAGTAATTTCAGAGATTTTGGAGCATGAAAATCAACCATGGTGCCAAAATATGCTCCACCGGTGAAGGATTCAAACGAATAAATGGATGGTTAAGGCCTTACCCGAAATTTGCGAAACAGGGATATAATGATGCGCTGTATTCTTGGTCTTACCATATCGTTCCTCTGTATTGCGCCGAATTCTTATGCGTTATACCTCTGTTATGCCATTTCTACTTCGCTGGCATGCTTCGCAAGCTTTTGCTGGATATCGAATGGTACAGGCGCGAATTCCGCGAACCGCTGTGTAAACCTGGCACGCCCCTGGGAAAGAGAACGAAGCGTCGTAGAGTACCGATCTAATTCTGCCAATGGCGTTTTGGCTTTTATTACCTGGTAATTCCCTATACTATCCATCCCCATAATCAATGATCGGCGTGTTTGCAGGTCACCCATCACTTCCCCCATAACATCTTCGGGCAGCATAACTTCTACATCGCAAATTGGTTCAAGTAGCAGCGGTTCTGATTTCAGAAAAGCATCCTTAAACGCCATCATCCCAGCAATCTTAAATGAAATGTCGTTGGAATCCACAGGGTGCATTTTGCCGTCATACACCATGACGCGAACATCGCGCACATATGATCCTGTAATAGGGCCTTCTTCCATTTTCTCCATAACACCTTTCAGAATGGATGGAATAAACCGCGCATCAATTACACCCCCAACGATGCAATTATAAAACACCAATTTTCCGCCCCATTCAAGATCAATTACTTCTTTCCCGCGGACGCTAAATTCGGTAGGCTCTGCCATGCCTTCCACATACGGCTCAACCTTTAAGTGAACTTCTCCAAACTGGCCGGCGCCTCCCGATTGCTTTTTGTGCCTGTAGGTGGAGGCTGATGATTTGCGAATGGTTTCGCGGTAAGAGATCCGAGGGCTTTCAAACTCAACTTGAAGTTTGTAGACATTTTCCAAATACCATTTGCAAACGGCCAGGTGCAATTCACCCTGCCCGGATATGATGAGTTGCTTTATTTCTTTATCATAGCCCACATGGAGCGTGGGATCTTCCTGATGAATTTTATGCAATACTTCACCAATTTTTTCATCGTCTTTCTTGCTGAGTGCTACTACCGCTGTGCGAATCCTTGGTTCGGGGAATGAAATTGGATTTATTGCTACATCATATCCTTTTGCATGCAAAGTCTGATTGGTGTAGGTGTCTTTCAATTTTAAGGTTGCACCAATATCACCGGCTACTAATTTTTCTACAGGATTTCGGGTTTTCCCATCCAT
The DNA here is from genome assembly GCA_029858965.1 of Cyclobacteriaceae bacterium. Classification (GTDB taxonomy): domain Bacteria; phylum Bacteroidota; class Bacteroidia; order Cytophagales; family Cyclobacteriaceae; genus Chryseolinea. The sequence continues at coordinate 95,289 of JAOUDZ010000003.1, read as the reverse complement.
AATAAAGAGTTGGTGAATTCGCTCTACTGCCCCCGTCTGGCTGTTAATCAATTCGGAAGACGTACTTACTTCACCTGAGATGACTTTAAAGAAAGAGAGTTTACCCAGATTGGGCTCAATGTGCGTTTTGAAGACAAATAGTACGACCGGTTTGGTAGGATCGAATGTAATTTCTTTTCCATCGGTTGTGGATTCCGGATTAGCTTCTAGCGGAGTGGGGGCAACATTGTCAATGAAACCCATCATTCTGCCACTGCCCATATTTCGCTTTGCAGACATAACAAATACCGGGAAAATATCATGATGAATCATACCCAGTTTAAGGCCTTCACGCATTTCATCTTCGTCCAGCGTACCTTTCGAGAAATATTTCTCCATTAATTTTTCATCATTTTCCGCGGCCCTTTCAACGAGCTCTTTGTGGAGGTTTTCTGCTTTTCCCTGCTCAGACGCGGGGATAGGAAGTTTTTCCGGCTTACCACCTTCTGCGGGAAATTTGTACATCACCATCTTAAGCAAATCGATAATTGCATCAAAAGACTCGCCTTGATTTACGGGGTATTGCATTTGCACAACGGCATTACCAAACTGGTTCTTCAGCGAGCTTAGCGCATGTTCAAATTCTGCCTGTGGGTGGTCAACCTGGTTGATGGCGAAGATCACAGGTTTTTGAAATTGATCGATGTAATCCCAGATGAGTTCCGTGCCAACCTCAACACCGTGCTGCGCATTAATAACCATAACGCAAGTATCTGCTACCCGTACGGAAGAGATCATCTCTCCCACAAAATCATCAAAGCCTGGGGTATCAATAATGTTTATTTTATAATCATGCCACTCGGTATGCATGGAGGAAGCAAACACTGAATTTCCTCTCTCTTGCTCAATCTCATGAAAATCTGACACTGTGTTTTTACCTTCGATTGTACCCCTTCGGTGAATGATGCCAGCTTCAAAAATCATGTCTTCGGCCAGCAGGGTTTTGCCGGCCTTGGGCGCACCCAACAAAACGATGTTCTTAAGGTGCTTTTCGTCATAAATCTTCATGTCAGTAAGTGTTTAGTCACCGCAAACAATGCCCGTGCAGAAGGACAAAAAAGGTCACTCGCGACATCAAATGGGCATTTCATAAGGCGATTGGTTAGAAATGTGCAAATGAAAAGAAACAGAAATGAATATAGATCAAAAAGAGCAAAGGCAAAAGCAAAAAATGAATGATTCGTGAGAAATTCTTTGACAATTACTGGTAAATTCGTTTTGATTGAATAATGCCTAATTTTGGGCGTAACAACATTACAAATAGCAAGATGAAAAATATTCTCTTTGTCCTACTTTTAACAACAACCTTGGTAAGGAGCCAGGGTTTTGAAGGTGTTATTAACTGGAAAATGACAATGGAAATTACCGATCCGAAAGTCAAGGCGCAAATGGAAGAGGCACAGCAGAAAATGAATGACCCTGCGCAGCAGGCGCAAATGAAAGAAATGGAGGAGCGGATGAATGATCCACAAATGAAGGCCATGATGGAAGCCAATCCACAAATGAAGGCGCAGATGGAAAAGATGTTGAAGATGGCTCAAGGTGGGGGGGATATGACTTCCTTAATACCGACAGGTTACAGTATTAAAATCAAGAATAAAAACTCGTTGATTTCAATGCAGGGAGGAATGATGGCCAACACTGACATTTTGTTTCTGAGCGAGAAAAATACGACTTACAAAATTGATCGGGAGAGCAAAACCTACAGTACCCTGCCACAAAGCAAGTCTGAAGATCAGGCAACTAAAATGGAGACTAAGGTTACAAAGACAAGTGAGACCGCGAAGATATTAGGATACACCTGTATCAAGTACATAGTGGACATCACTACGGAAGGGGGTCATGCAATGCAACAGTTCTTCTGGACGACTACCGCCATAAAGGACATTGATTTCAAGAGCATGGCAAACGATCGCATGTCGAATAGCAAACAAAGAATGTATTTCGACAAAGTTGATGGTGTTCCACTTAAAGTAGAAATGTCCATGCCCCAGGGAAACATGATCATGGAGGTTACGGAATTGAAGAAGATGTCGCTGCCAGCTTCTGATTTTGCAATTCCTGCAGGTTTCAAAGAAGTTCCCAATACCTTTTAATCTTGACCAGGGTCCATGCTGCAAGATCGAAGCATTTGAATCTTGGCGCTAAGCCAAATTCTTAACTCCTAAGGAGTACTTTTTGTCGGGTTAGTAGCCCAAAACCTTCAGCATGCTTTCACTGGTCTGTTCCTTCGCGAAAAGCCTGGTGGTAATGACACCATCTTCGTCACGATCAATAATTACGTGCTTTGGTGCTGGTATCAGGCAGTGTTGGATTCCACCATAGCCACCCAAAGATTCCTGGTAGGCACCGGTGTGAAAGAAGCCAATGTACAGCGGCTCCTCATCGGTTATCATCGGCAAAAACACCTCGCCGGTATGTGCTTCAGAATTGTAGTAATCCATGCTGTCGCATGTAAGGCCACCAATGTTAACCTTATGATAGGGGTCATCCCACTTATTCAACGCCAATAAGATGTACTTCTGATTTAGTCCCCAGGCATCGGGTATGTGTGTTATGAAGGAGCCATCAATCATATACCAAAGCTCCTTGTCGTTCTGCAATTTTTGATCTATCATAGAGTATAAAATTGCGCCACTTTCTCCCACCGTGTAACTTCCAAATTCTGTGAAAATGTTTGGAACGGGTACATTGTTCTTGTCACAAATCCATTTGATGTTTTCGACGATCTGCTCGATCATATACTTGTAATCATACTGGAAGGCCAGTGAAGTCTTGATGGGAAATCCTCCACCGATGTCGATCGAGTCCAGCGTAGGGCATATTTTTTTTAACTCACAATATTTGAAAATAAAACGGCTTAATTCGCTCCAATAATAGGCTGTGTCTTTAATACCCGTGTTAATAAAAAAGTGCAACATTTTGAGAGAAGCCTTTTTACTGGGTTCTATCTTATCTTTGTAAAAACTATTAATGTCGCTGTAGCGGATTCCTAATCGGGATGTATAAAATTCGAATTTTGGCTCTTCATCTGCGGCTACCCGGATTCCAACCTGATAGGCTGCGTTTACATTATTTTCATAGAATTCAATCTCACCCAGATTGTCGAGGATAGGCATACAATTGTTAAAACCTTCGTTCAGCAGTTCGCTTATGTATTGCCGATATAATGGCATTTTGAAACCGTTGCAAAGAATGTATATGTCTTTTGATATCTTCCCGCGCTCGTACAGTGAACGCACAATAGGAATATCAAAAGCTGAAGATGTTTCAATATGAACATCCGGATTGCTTAGGGCCTCTTCCATAACAAAGGAGAAGTGCGAAGACTTAGTACAATAGCAATAGGTATAATTTCCGTTATACCTGAAGCGCTCAATCGCGTTGTTAAAAGTCGACTGCACGAAACGGATATTCTCACTGATCCGGGGCAGGTAAGTAAGTTTGAGCGGAGTCCCGTATTCCTTGATAATATCCATCAAGGGTACATCATTAAAAAGCAATTCGTGGTCGCGGACCTTAAATTCTTTTTGGGGAAACTCAAAAGTTTGCTCAATAAGCTCGCGGTAACTCTTCATTGAATTGTAGGTCGTTAATCGTTATTGTTTCACCTTGACGGCCATTTTCTTGACAATAATCGAAATTTGTTCGCACTCTTTTGCCTTTTAAGCTGACAATCATCTCAAAACGATTGGAGCAACTCTGAAAGAGGTGCAATATTGTGATAAATTTGCCAGCTTTGCAATACAAAGCATGACCCGTGTGTCGGTCGTTTTCCTAATTTGATTTTTGCTTCGAAATCTTCGGTATACCTGCCCGAACTGTGTTCCAAGCTGATGATACTCCTGCCATCCCTCAGATGCAATCTGGTGCCCAACTGAGTTGTTGAAAGAGTATGTAAATCCGACTTCGTAGAAGAAATAATGATCTGGACGACATTTCCCACTGGCTTCGTTCGTATCAAAGGAAACTGGTGAGGCGCTTGAAGGCATTGAATAAGCCAGGAACTTGTGAACTGGCGCTAGAGCCTGACAAACTGCTTTTTCCACTGGGTTCCCTTGTATGACGTGTACGGCTGTGAGATCTTGACGAGGAAACTGATAATTCCGTCTTTGTTAATTCCGCTTCTCCTGATTTCAAATAGGTCATCTTCGAATTTTCCGGTTCCGGAATTTGCAGATACCGCAGAAGTATAACCAGCATCTTTTACAACCTCCTTAACGGCTTCATTCAACTGACCATACGGGTATGCAAAGCTTGTGACCTTAATCCCATATGTCTTCTCCAGAAATTCTTTGGAACCAGCAATCTCCTGCACTTGGTCTTCATGAGAAACAGTCGGTAAATTGGCATGTGTAATGGTATGCGACCCAATTTCAATAAGTCCACTTTTGATAAGTTCCTTCACATGCGCTTTACTCATCATAGGTAATTTCTGCTCCCCGTGGTTTGCCATGTCCCAGCGATTATGATCAAGGCCTGTCACGAGGTAAATCACGGCCTTCATATTATACTTGGACAATAGTGGGAACATGTATTCGTAATTATTGCTGTATCCATCATCTACAGTCAAAATAATATATTTCTTCTTAAATCTGTTTTCAAGCCCGATTTTCTGAAGATCTCTGAAAGTGGTCGTCGTATACCCCAACATCTTCAAGATTTTCAGTTGTAATTCAAAATGCCTGGCCGTAATGAAAGTCTTGATCTTGGAATTCTTGTCAACTTCACTTACAAACTGGTGATACATTAGTACTGGAACTTCCATATTCTTCATGAAACTGTAAATGTTAAAATTGAAATTCATCCATAAGGTTCCTATACCTTGTACAATGGCATGTAGATAGAAATCTTTGCCAAAATGGACTTCAATTCTTTTCGAGTTTTGATTGGGCTGAAAATACCGAATTTTTTGTAACATGGAAAAGTAATGAGCCATAGCATTACTTTGATAGGTATGTACTTCTTGTGAAGATGACTCAATATAGATTTTTCGTCAAAGAATGGACTACCATGGGCAGGAAGGTGTCCTCTGATTATGGACGGGAAAATGTTTGTTCCATGTTTATGATTTGCTGTGTTTTCCACTGCCTGCTTTCACATTGGGGATGTACCTTGTATTCCTTTGTTTTTATTACTTTGCCATTTGCGACTTTACTTTTCATTTTAGGTGAATGGCATTACGGCATCTATCACCCCCCCCACTCAAGAGAATCAAGTAAGCCGCAAAAATTAGCCTCAATCTTCATCGTTTTTCGTTATTTTCGCCCCGAAAATCACTTTCACCTTAACTAATGCTTAGCCATGAGTCAAAACAAACCTATTAGCTCCTTTATTGAAAAGCACTACCTGCACTTTAATGCTGCTGCATTAGTAGATGCAGCGAAAGGATATAAAAAACATGTGGAAGCGGGTAAAAAGATGATGGTTACCCTTGCCGGCGCCATGAGTACAGGGGAGTTGGGCATTAGCTTTGCGGAAATGATCCGGCAAAATAAGGTCCACATCATTTCGTGCACGGGCGCTAACCTCGAAGAGGATATTATGAATCTCGTTGCACATTCGCATTACAAAAGAATTCCACACTATCGAGATCTGACTCCCGAACAAGAGTGGGATTTACTGCAGCATCATCTTAACCGCGTAACCGATACGTGTATTCCGGAGGAGGAGGCCTTCCGGAAACTTCAAAAGCACCTTTATAATGTCTGGAAAGAGGCTGAAAATAAGGGTGAACGTCTGTTTCCGCACGAGTTTATGTTCAGATTGCTGAACAGCGGGGAGCTTGAACAATACTATGAAATCGACCCGCAAAATTCATGGATGATTGCAGCCGCAAAACAAAACATGCCCATGGTGGTACCAGGATGGGAGGATTCAACAATGGGCAATATCTTTGCGTCTTATGTATACACGGGGGAACTTAAAGCATCCACGATGAAAAGTGGTATTGAGTATATGGCATGGCTTGCAGATTGGTACATCAGGAATTCAGGCACCGATGGCATAGGGTTCTTCCAAATAGGTGGTGGTATCGCTGGTGACTTCCCTATTTGTGTAGTCCCCATGCTGCATCAGGACTTGGAGAAAGACAATATACCTTATTGGAGTTATTTCTGCCAGATCAGCGATTCGACCACCAGCTATGGTTCTTACTCGGGTGCAGTTCCGAATGAAAAAATTACGTGGGGAAAATTAAATATAGACACACCCAAGTTTATTATCGAAAGTGATGCAACGATTGTTGCGCCGCTTGTTTTTGCCTACGTCATGGAATGGTAAATGCTACCGTAGGCAAACTATATTTAGCAATTAGGAATACACAATGCTCGGTTGGATTGGGCGAAACAAGTAGCGCGGTTATCTTCATTTCCCAGAATATCTATTCATGAATCTTGATCAAATATTACGCACTGAAATACAAAGGGCGGTTTCAACTTTGTTCAGCCAGTCTCTCCAGGATTTTCAGGTCCAGCCTACCAACCAGGAGTTTGATGGTACGCACACCCTGGTCTGTTTTCCGTTAACAAAAATTTCCCGTAAAAGCCCCGAAGAGACAGCAAAGTTACTGGGGGAGTACCTGGTTCAGCATTCCGGCATTACCGAACGTTTTAATGTAGTGAAGGGATTCCTGAATCTGGAATTAAAAGATAGCGTATGGATTGAGGTTTTTCAGTCGATTCATGCAAACGCAAATTTCGGCCAACTTCCTTTTCATGGTCGAGAGATCATGATTGAATACTCTTCACCAAATACGAATAAGCCTCTTCACCTGGGACACTTGCGGAATAACTTCCTGGGATTTAGTGTTGCGGAAATTTTCAAAGCGAACGGTTATAAAGTTCACAGAGTTCAAATCATCAACGACAGGGGTATTCATATTTGTAAGTCAATGGCTGCCTGGCGTCTTTTCGCAAATGGGGAGACCCCGGAAAGCAGCAACATGAAGGGAGACCATCTGGTAGGTAAATACTATGTTGTTTTTGACAAAACGTACAAATCGCAGGTCAATGATCTTGTAGGCAAGGGTATGGCGGAGCAGGAAGCTGAAAAAGAAGCGCCAATCATGAAGCTGGCGGTGGATATGCTCCGCAAATGGGAGCAGAAAGATAGCGATATTGTTGCGTTATGGAGGACCATGAACAGTTGGGTTTACGATGGGTTCAATGCTACCTATGCCCGTATGGGTGTTGAATTTGATAAGCTGTATTACGAATCAGAGACCTATTTGCTGGGAAAGGAAGAAGTACTGAAAGGTGTGGAAAAAGGCGTCTTCTTCCGAAAACCAGACGGTTCAATTTGGGTTGATTTGACACCTGATGGATTAGATCAGAAAGTATTGATGCGATCGGACGGAACTTCTGTCTATATGACACAGGATATTGGTACAGCAATACTTCGGTTTACTGACTTTCCAAATATTGTTGGTCAGGTTTACACTGTGGGTAATGAACAGGAATATCACTTCAAGGTACTGTTCCTTATTTTGAACAAGCTCGGTTTTGAATGGGCAAAAAGCTGTTTTCATTTATCATATGGGATGGTCGATTTGCCAACCGGAAAGATGAAATCACGTGAAGGTACGGTGGTAGATGCTGACGAGTTGATGCAGGAGATGGTGAACGAAGCGGAGAGACAAACACGCGAATTGGGAAAGATTGAAGGGTGGAGCGAAGATGAAACCAGGCCATTGTTTGAAATGATCGGCCTGGGGGCTTTGAAATTCTTCCTGTTAAAAGTGGACCCAAAGAAGCGGATGCTTTTTGATCCTAACGAATCTATCCAGTTACAAGGATTCACGGGTCCATTCATTCAATATACGCATGCACGGATCAGGGCGATCCTACGGAAAGCTGCGCAAATGAAGATATCAGTTGCGGCTAAAGATTTAAAGAATCTTACCACGCTCGAACCGGCGGAGCGGGATGCCCTGAATGTTCTGAGCTTGTTTGAAAGCAAGGTACAGGAGGCTGCCAGGGAATATTCGCCGGCCATAATCGCAAACTTTGCCTTTGAGCTGGCAAAGGAATACAATAAATTCTATCAGAATATTCCCATATTTAGCGAGGATGACCAGGTAAAACTGCGTTTCCGAGTTGCTTTTTCAGAATCGGTTGCCGATGCCATTAAAAAAGCCATGAGTTTATTGGGAATTGCAGTGCCCGATAGGATGTAGGGAAGGAAACAAAGTTGATAAGATTGCTGTTTAAAAGTGGTTACCCTTCTGGAAATATGGTTTTCGATAACTTCCTTCAAACAAAAGGATGTCCAAATATGTTCTTGGTAAATACTGCACACTATGAAAGCGCTTATAATTTCATTTATATTGCTAGCGGCTCCTATGGTATCAATTTATGACTTGAAGGTTAATTCGATCGAAGGCGCCTTGATCGATTTCGCTCAATACAAGGGGAAAAACTTGTTGATCGTTAATGTTGCTTCGAAATGTGCTTTCACCCCGCAATATGTTGACCTCGAAAAATTACATGAACAGTATCGTGACAGAATAACTATCCTGGGCTTCCCGGCAAATAATTTTGGGTCACAGGAACCCGGTACAAATCTTGAGATTGCTCAATTTTGTAAAAAGAACTACAGTGTTTCTTTTCAGATGTTCGAAAAAATTTCTGTCAAGGGTAGTGATCAGCATCCTTTATACAAATGGCTGAAAGCGGAAACCGGAAAAGAGCCAAGCTGGAATTTTTGTAAATACCTGGTTAAGCCTGATGGAACCGTAAAATTTTTCGCATCAAACGTTAATCCGATGGATAAACAGATTATCGATGAAATTGATTAAAGTAACAAGCGTTTTTATAATCGTTATGGGGCTAGCAGCATTTCTTTCAAGTAAAATTACACATGGGCACAAAGCGGATGTGCAGGAATCTGTTTATGATTTTAAAATAACATCCCTGGATGGCAAATTAATTGACTTTGCGGAATACAAAGGCAAAAGCCTGTTGATCGTGAATACAGCCTCCAAGTGCGGATACACCCCACAATATGCTGACCTGGAAAAGCTTCATGAAAACTATGGTGATAAAGTTATTGTGCTTGGTTTTCCAGCCAACAATTTTTTATGGCAGGAGCCTGGCTCAAATGATGAAATTGCTTCTTTTTGCGAGCGTAATTACGGCGTAAGCTTTCAGATGTTTGAAAAAATTTCTGTCAAGGGGAAAGATAAGCATCCGTTGTATGAATGGCTGGAAGCTAAATCTGGAAAATCTCCTTCCTGGAATTTTTGCAAATACGTAGTCAGCAAGGATGGCATGAATGTCAAGTTTTTTCCATCCAAAGTGAATCCCTTGGATAAGGAGATTCTGAACGCGATTGAGGAATAGGTGCAGCTATTTTCAGATTGGAGTACGCTCAAATCCGAAACAAACAAATCATGGACGAAGCTGTAATCAAAAGAAAGTTGTTATATACGTGTAAGCAATACGTTGAGGATCGGATTATGGCAGCTACGCTGGCAATGAACCAGGCGCAGGAGTCTGCAAATGAGGAAGGAAGAAGCAGTGCGGGTGATAAATATGAAACTGGCCGGGCGATGATGCAGATTGAACGAGAGAAGGCAGCCGAACAAGTTGAGGAGGCTTTGAAACTCAGGTATGTATTGGATCGGATCGATGCAGATGCGCCGCACGATGTAGTTTCATTGGGGAGCCTGGTGATAACGTCTACACTTAATATTTTCCTTGCTATTGGTGCTGGTAGAGTTACTGTTGATGGAGAGGATTTTTTGATTGTCGCACCAGTTTCACCACTGGGAAAAGCGATGCTGGGGTTGAAAATGAACGAACAGTTCACTTTTAATAAATATGCGAATACTATTACTAAGATTTTATAGTTGAAACGTAAGTTTCTTTTTTCATGGCAGGATTTATCGCATTATATGAGTATTAGAATATGGTTGCAGGCATTTCGGCTTCGAACGCTGCCACTCGCGCTTTCGAGTATTGCCATGGGTGGCTTTCTGGCGGCTTCAGTGAATGCCTTTCGTTGGGATGTTTTTTTGCTTTGTGTTACCACGACAATTTTCCTGCAAATCCTTTCCAACCTTGCCAACGACTATGGCGATTCAATTCATGGAGCTGATAATATAGCACGGCAGGGACCTTCCCGGGCAGTCCAAAGCGGCATAATATCATCCCGACAGATGAGGGTTGCTGTCATCATTTTTGTTATCCTTTGTCTCTGCAGTGGCACAGCGCTGCTGTTGGTTTCCTTTGGTCTGAATTGGAATGCCATATTCTTCTTCTTTGGCCTGGGTATATTGTGCATTCTGGCGGCTGTGGCTTATACGGTGGGTAAGCGGCCGTACGGATACATTGGATTAGGTGATTTTTCCGTCTTGATTTTTTTTGGATTTGTTGGTGTTATGGGATCCTTCTACCTGTTCACACAACAAATTGCTTGGCGAGAGATTCTTCCGGCATTAAGTTGTGGACTTTTTTCCATTGGTGTTTTGAATGTCAACAACATCAGGGATATTGACTCTGATCGTAAGGCTGGAAAGTATTCAATTCCTGTGCGTATAGGCAGGCATAATTCAATCCGATATCACTGGGTTCTGCTATTTGGCGGGCTGCTAAGCGCGTTGGCGTATACCACCCTCACATTTCATTCGTCATGGCAATTTTTGTTTCTCGCCAGTGCTCCACTCTTTATTCTCAATGGGATAGCCGTCAGGAATAAACCATCCCATGAGTTGGACCCTTATCTAAAACAAATGGCACTTTCTACGCTGATTTTTGTTCTTCTCTTTGGAATAGGGCTTATTTTACCCTAGGTTTTAAACCAAAACGCTTGATAGCGTGTCTAAAGGGCTGGATGGACAGATGCAATTTTCATATTGTAAATTCGTTTTTTGTACAACGTGATGTAGAATAAATGTTTATGCAAATACGACTAATTTCTTTTGGCTTTGTTTTGCTAGTGTCTTGGTCGTGCAAACCAGAAGCTGACGCATTGCGGCTATTGGATGAACTGGTGGTATCAACCAATTATGATACTGGAGCCGACTTTGGTACTTATGCGACCTATTCGATCGCTACAGATACTATTGGATTCGTTTCAAACGCCCATCCAAATGATACTATTATCGTTCAATCTTCACAAAACACGTATCCAAGAGTAGTGTTGGAGAGCGTAGAATCTAATATGGATAATCTTGGCTACACGCGCGTTGAGAAAGACCAAAACCCGGATTTGCGTATCAATGTTTACGTTATCAATGATTTCAACCTCTTTCAGCAAATTGTTTACCCCAGCTATTACTATCCTTCATACTACGGATACGGTTATGGTTATGGCTCATACTATGCTTATCCGTACGTAAATACCTATGCTACCAATACCGGTTCTTTGGTAGTAGAGATTCTCGACCTAAAAAATATAACTCCTAATAATACAGTGAAGGTAATCTGGAGTGCTTACATGGGGGATGTATACAGTACGATAGATTTGATAAAACAATCAAAGGATGCGATCGATCAGGCGTTTGTGCAATCTCCTTATCTCGGGATTTGATTATGAAAATATACCTGGCTATACTTTTTATCTTCAGTTGCTTGACGGTTTCTGCGCAGGAAAGCTATTTTTATCTTAATTGGGATGTTAACGTTCCGATGACAAACAAAGACTGGATTGGGAATAGCAGTACCCGGGGAGCGAAGGCGGGTTATCGGCATTTTATCGGGGATGAAAGAAAATTCGCCGCTGGTGTTGATTTCAATTGGAGTTACTACCAGGAGTATAAGCCTACGGAAACGTTTCAGAATCCGGGAGGTGCGATTACAACAGATTACTTCAATGAGATATTTCAAATTGGACTGGTTGTAAGTGGTCAATACCATTTTCCGGTAGGGAACAGGGAACACTTTTTCCCCTACGCAGGCCTGGGTTTGGGTGCGAATCGGAATGACTACAGCGTGCTCTACAACATTTATCAAGACCAGGAAAGCAAATGGGGTTTTCTGGCGCGACCGGAGGCAGGAATTCTCATCCGTATTGGGACACGACGGAAGTTAGGTGCCATGGCGGCTGTGCATTATGATTACTCCACGGCCGGCAGCGTTAACTATGATTACAATAACTTTTCGAATGTTGGGTTCCAATTAGGCGTCATGCTGATGCAATGGTAATGTAACGTTCTGATTGACAGTGCATAGAATTTTTTGTTGGGCGGGCATACTCACGCGCGGGCTTCTATTATCTTTGCACCATGTCACAACAGATTCTTATTCTGGATTTTGGTTCACAATACACCCAGCTGATTGCCAGGAGGGTGCGGGAATTGAACGTTTATTGCGAAATCCATCCATTTAATAAAATTCCACCGCTTACGGCCGATATCAAGGGCGTTATCCTATCCGGAAGCCCCTGTTCGGTCAGAGATGCCGGCGCGCCAGCAGTAGATATTAAGGCCCTTGAAAGCGTACCTGTTTTGGGAGTTTGTTATGGGGCCCAACTCATCGCCCACCTAAGCGGTGGAAATGTACTTCCATCGCAAATGCGCGAATATGGACGGGCACACCTCACAATGGTGAATCATCATGATGAATTACTAAAAGAGATATCCCTGGATACACAGGTATGGATGTCGCACGCGGATACAATTGCTACCGTTCCATCAGATTTTGAGGTAATCGCCAGTACACCTTCAGTAGCTGTTGCTGCCTACAAGGTTAAGGGTAAGGCCATTTACGGGATTCAGTTTCACCCGGAAGTGACACATACAACGGAGGGCAAAAATCTGCTGCGTAATTTCGTCGTACACATCTGTGGGTGTGACCAGGGCTGGACACCAGATCAGTTCGTGGAGACTACAATTAGTAACCTAAAGGAACGCCTTGGCAATGACCAGGTTGTTATGGCACTGTCTGGTGGTGTTGATTCGACCGTAGCGGCAACATTGATTCACAAAGCAATCGGCAAAAACCTTCACTGCATTTTTGTGGACAATGGCTTGCTGCGGAAAAACGAATTTGGTCAGGTGCTGGATTCCTATCAGCATATGGGACTCAACGTAACCGGCGTTGATACAAAGGAAAAGTTTTACACCGCATTAGTCGGTCTAACGGAGCCGGAGGAGAAGCGAAAAGCGATCGGAAAAACTTTTATTGAAGTGTTTGATGAAGAGGCGCATCGTATCAGGGACGTGAAGTGGCTAGGACAAGGTACTATATACCCGGATGTGATTGAGTCGGTATCTGTTAATGGTCCATCACAAACTATCAAATCGCATCATAATGTTGGCGGGTTGCCAGCAATGATGAAGCTTAAAGTTGTGGAACCTCTCAATACCCTATTCAAAGATGAGGTTAGAATTGTAGGGAAGACATTGGGCATTGATCCCAATATTTTGGGTCGTCATCCATTTCCGGGGCCTGGTCTGGGTATTCGTATACTGGGCGATATCACAGCCGATAAAGTGCAAATACTACAGGAAGTTGACAGTATATTTATTTCTGGTTTAAAGGAGTATGGTTTATACGATGCTGTTTGGCAGGCGGGGGCCATGCTTCTGCCCATTCAGTCTGTCGGCGTAATGGGTGATGAACGGACCTACGAACGTGTAGTTAGCCTACGGGCTGTAACAAGTACCGACGGTATGACAGCGGACTGGGCCCATTTACCGTATGAGTTTTTGGCTAATGTTTCCAGTGATATAATAAATAAAGTAAAGGGTGTTAATCGGGTTGTTTATGATATTAGTTCAAAACCTCCGGCAACCATCGAATGGGAGTAGAATGTTGGAAGCGTTTTTCAATATCTTCTAAACACAACCTTGGTCATGGGTTAAGATCCATTTAGTTTCAATGCATTGTTACCATGGGAAAAATAGTATTTAGTTTTTGTCTCTCAGTATTTGTCCAGGCTTCCTCTTTTGCACAGCCTGATTTCACCAAGCAATACTTCAATGCAAAAACATTGTTTCGGGAAGGAAAGTACAATCTGGCGATGGAAAGCTTTAAGCCATTGATTCCCTACGACCAGCGGAACCAATTTTCTGAATATGCTTCTTTTTACTTTGCCCTTTCCGCGTACAACCTTGGATACAAGTCGTTGGCGAAAAGTTCACTGACACAAATTGAAACTTTGTATCCGAAATGGGAGAAAATGGACGAAGTAAAATTCTGGATTGGAAAGATCAACCTGGAAGATAAGGACTACTTCCAGGGACTCAAAGTCCTTTCTTCCATTCAGAACGATAATTTGCAGCAAGTGATTGAATCGGAAAAGAAAAAGAATATAGGCGAAATAAAGGATGCGGAGACACTGCTGATGATGCTGGAAGAGTATCCCAAGGATAAGGTCGTCGCCAGGACACTGGCCACCATTCTTTCGAAACAATTGGAACGGGTGGAAGATAGAGACTTTCTCGATTCATTGATTAAAGAATATGATTTTCAACGCAGAGACTTCATCCCGGAAGCCCCAAAAACCTATTACAAGGATACCTATGCGGTATCCGTTCTCTTACCTTTTATGGTTAACACATTGGATCCTTCTCCAACCATCAAGCGCAACCAAAGTGTATTGGATCTCTATGAGGGTATGAAACTTGCGGTTGACACATTGAGAAAACAAGGAATAAAGATCAGCCTCCGTTCTTATGATACCGAGAGAAATGTAGAAAAAATTAAGACGTTGCTGAATACAGATGAATTAAGGAGCACTGATCTGATGATAGGTCCATTTTTCCAGGAGGAGAGTAAACCAATTTTTGACTTCTCCCTGGCAAACAAGATAAACGTATTCAATCCACTGAACAACAATAGTGATTTAATAGGTATAAGTCCATATGCATTTTTATACCAACCTTCAACAGAACTGTTGGGCAGAAAGTCTGGCGAGTTTTTGGCAGATTATACCACTAATAAGAATTGTATGATTTTCTACGGAACCTCCAGACGAGATTCTGTTTTGGCGGCCAATTTCATACAGTCAGGAACCGAAAGAGGACTTCAAATTGTTGCATCAGAACGCATATCAAGAGAAGCTTCGGGGTCTATTCTCACTACGTTGGCTAAGCCGACTGAATATGATGAGTTCAGGTATCCGAAAGAGTTTACCCTTAAGAAGGATAGTCTGGGAAGTATATTTGTTGCTACCGATGACCCTTTAATTTACGCAAAAGTCATCAGTAGTATTGAAACCCGTGGCGATCATATTATTGTATTAGGTTCAGAAAGCTGGCTTGTACAGGCCACTGTAGCGCTCGACAAGTTTCACAACCTGCCAGTTGTTTTGTCTGCACCCAATTTTGCTGCCCTTGAGAAACCGGCCACAAAAGCATTTGTCAAGAAATATATAAAGAGTCACGGCAGAGCACCATCCAATTATGCAGGCATAGGCTATGAATTAATGCTTTTTCTAGGCAATCAGCTTAAGAAGCATGGTGTTTATTTTCAGGAAGGCATGGTTAGAGAAGGGATAATTCCCGGATATTTGACGGAAGGTTACAATTATCAAAATGGAAACAGCAATGAACGAGTACCCTTCATTAAGTTTGAAGAGGGCAGCATGAAAATAATTGAAGTTAGATAGTCCTTGTGCAAACCAAGAAGTATTACTACCACCGGTTTAGTTCATATTTGAGCTAATACCCTTAATTCCCGGCAATCATGGATTTTTCCAAGAGCAAGACATTATTTAGAAAGGCAAATCAGTTTATACCTGGTGGGGTCAACTCACCTGTGAGGGCTTTCAGCGCTGTAGGCGGAAACCCGCTATTTATTAAGAGAGCGAAGGGTGCTTTCCTTTACGATGAAGATGGAAATGAATTCGTTGACCTAATTAATTCGTGGGGTCCAATGATTTTAGGGCACGCACACCCTATCGTTGAAGAAGCTGTAACCGAAGCGTTAGCGACGTCAGCCTCCTTTGGTGCACCAACTGCGAGGGAAGTAGAAATGGCTGAGTTGATTTGCTCCATCGTGCCATCTGTTGAAAAAGTTCGGATGGTTAATTCAGGGACAGAGGCTACCATGTCTGCCATTCGCATAGCCCGAGGGTATACTGGCCGTGATAAGATTATTAAAATGGAAGGATGTTACCATGGACATGGTGATTCGTTTCTAATTGCTGCAGGAAGTGGGGCACTAACGTTTGGGTCACCTGATAGCCCGGGTGTAACCAAAGGAACTGCCAAGGATACCCTAACTGCTGCTTTCAACAGCTTACCTGCGATTGAAAAGATTATCGAAGAGAACAAAGATCAGATAGCAGCGATAATCCTTGAACCGGTGGTTGGCAATATGGGTTGTGTGATTCCCCAACCTGGATACTTGCAGGGATTAAGGAAACTGTGTGACAAACACAGAATTGTTTTGATCTTTGACGAAGTAATGACTGGATTTCGGCTGGCACTGGGTGGCGCGCAGGAACTTTATGATGTTATTCCGGATATGACCACGCTCGGTAAAATTATTGGAGGTGGTCTTCCGGTAGGGGCATATGGAGGCAAGAAAGAAATAATGGATTTTGTTTCCCCGGTAGGCCCGGTTTATCAGGCAGGTACCTTATCGGGTAACCCGCTGGCAATGGCTGCCGGACTCAGCATGTTACGTTACTTGAGACAAAACCCCTCAGTGTATGATGAGATTAACAGCAGCACCTCATCTCTGGTGGATGGGATACAGCAACAGCTTCATCAAGCTGGATTGAACTTCACCCTGAATCAAGTCGGTTCGATGTTTACGCTCTTCTTCACTGATAAGGAAGTGGTTGATTATGTGACCGCGAAAACAGCAGACGCAAAACGATTTGCTGCTTACTTTCAGACTATGTTGCATGAGGGAATATACCTTCCGCCTTCCCAATACGAAGCAATATTTGTTTCTGCAGCCATAAATGATCAAATCATTGATAGGGTCCTAACCGCCAGCAAAAAAGCATTGAAGTCAGTATAAATACTCGACATTTAATTTGGCACGCCCGCAAACAGAAAGCCGGATCAATGCAGTTATCAGTATGCCAAAATCTCTGCGCCAAACTATTGAAAATTTCTCCCGATCCTCACAATGCCTTTTGCGGGGGTGTTTGTGGAAAAGTATGTTTGATGATATAATCGAGGGCATAGGCCAATCAAATCTTAGGCTAATCCTCTTGAGCCAGACCACGCTGGGAGATGTTTAAAGAAAGGAATAATTGTATATTTCTTGAACAGGTATTACCATTGCCATGCAGGGTGTATTTATGATTGCTATTTTTTAGCTTAAGATTTACTATTTTTACATATTATACACAACTACTCAGGTTATGGATCATCGTTTTTTAATCTTGATAGCTGCGTTTCTGATGGCTTCCATCAGTCTTTTTGCGCAGGGCGAACGTAAGGACCAAACAGCTGTTACATATGAGGAAATCTATGATGAGCCGTATGCGATCAACAAGCTCTTTGTGGGTTTCATCCCGTTGTATACGGACATGTTTGTGACAAATGTCAATGCAGGATATGGGGCAGAGGTGTCTTATTATCTCAAAGACAAGGCAGATTTCCGCGCCCATTTCAGGAAGACTTACAGCCAACAGTTCTATGATTTCTCCCGCGACCTGGCGCTAAAGAAGAGTGATGTGGACAATCATGCTGAGGTCTATAACTATTATGAATTCGGTGGTACATACCATATTAAGGATTTTGAGATGAGCTCAAAAACGAAGATGTTCCTCTTCAAGAGGGGTTATCGGGGTAATGTGTGGGCTGCGCAAGTTCCGTTGAATGCAGAAGTGCCATGCATGGTCAGAAAGATATTTGGTGCCCGCTTAGGGGGAATCTTTTGGGACAGCAGCACCGATATTGGACGGGCACTTGACAAGCAAGGATTAAGGAATGCAGACCTGAAAAATGCAGAAGGCGTGGGACTACCGGAAACGATCTTTGTAAATGGAAAAACCGAATCCTTTGATGTTTTTAGTAATGTGGCGGCAAAAGGACTATACGTCGGAGGTTCGATGTCATGGATTAAGAATGTAGCAGTGAGTTTTGATAAGTTTGAGGGGGGTGTTGATGATTTGATGCTCACGGTATATGTGGATGCGCTGATCTCACCCGCAATACAGCTTGATGACATCGTTTATGTTGACGGGAATCCATCAAGTCCGAATGCCGGAACGCATACCTACGATACTAGCCCCTTGAAGACCAAGACTCTTGGTTTTCGAGCCGGAATTGATGGACGATTTAATCGCATGTTAAGTTGGTCCTATGGAGGCGAAATTGGCTACCGTCCGAGTTTGGGTGGAAGGACCCTATACGCCATGTTTAAAATCAGTTTCCCGGTTTTCGGGACTAACCTTGATTATAAGGTCGAGTCGTTTGGAAAATAAGTATTACGCCTGTCTTAACTAGTGCCTCATGTCCTGGGATATCCTCATTAAAAATATCAAAGGATTAGCGCAGGTCAGAGACCAAAACGTTGCGGTTGTTGCCGGTCGGGCAATGGCAGTTCTTCCCAGCATACCCAATTCTTATCTCGCCATGAAAGATGGCATTATTGCTGATTTTGGCAGCATGGATAACCTGCTCTTTCAACATGCAACACAAACTATAGACGCTTCCGGATGTTTTGTTTTGCCGAGTTTCGTTGATTCACATACACACCTTGTATTTGCGGCAAGCCGGGAAGAAGAGTTTGTTATGAAAATTCAAGGAATTTCTTATGCGGAGATTGCTGCGAAGGGAGGGGGTATTTTGAATTCTGCGCGAAGACTACAACAGGCTTCCGAGGAGGAGTTGTATGACAGCGCATTGAAAAGAGCTCACGAAATTATGCAAACCGGTACAGGTGCCGTTGAAATAAAAAGTGGGTACGGTCTGACGACAAAAGACGAACTAAAAATGCTAAGGGTTGCGAAGCGAATCGGCAGGGACACTCCGCTCACGGTCAAGACAACTTTTCTCGGTGCTCATGCGGTCCCTCAGGATATTTCAAAAGAAGAGTATATAGCGGTTATTCTTAACGAGATGATCCCTGCGATAGCCCACGAAGAATTGGCCGACTACATTGACGTATTTTGTGAACAGGGGTTCTTTACGCCAGACGAAACGGAAAGGATAGTGGAGGAAGGGAAACGTTTTGGTATGAAGCCACGCATACATGCTAACCAGCTTCATCGCTCGGGAGGCGTGCAGGTAGGTGTGAAGACGAAAGCGATTAGCGTCGACCACCTGGAAAACATAGGGGAGGAAGAAATTATGGCGCTGAAGCATAGCGAAGTAATGCCTACAGCACTACCGGGTGCGGCGTTCTTTCTCGGCTTACCTTTTCCGCCGGCGCGCCAGATCATTGATGCGGGATTGCCAATGGCTATCGCGTCAGATTATAACCCAGGGAGTTCCCCCTGCGGAAACATGCCTTTGATGATCGCGCTTGCGTGCATTAGAATGAAAATCACTCCGGAAGAAGCGTTCAATGCGGCAACCATTAATACGGCTTTTGCTTTGGAACTTCAGCAAACACACGGCAGTATTACAAGGGGTAAGGTTGCAAATGTATTGATTACAAAGCCCATCCCTTCAATATCCTATATACCCTATGCTTTTGGCAGTTATCTGGTGAGTAAGGTTATCCTAAATGGTAAAGTCCTTTAAGCCTTGAATTAGATGCGAATTAAGCGCTCACCGTGGACGAGATATTTCAACCGAAAATGTGATCTCGGACTTCAACGACGATGCTACCGAACAATACTTTTCGATCGATAGTTTGGTGATTTTTAATAGTTCTTCTTGTGTAACGTCAGGTGAGGTAATGCAATATTTGCAGTGAATGTGGGTAAGCCATCGGGGTGTCCATTGCTGACGTATTGCATCAGTTTCAATAGTAAACTCATGGATGGTTTTTTTTCTCTTCTTTAGCATGGTTACGATGTCCACAGCTCCGCAAGCGGCAAGTGAGGACAACACGAGTTCCACAGGGGATTGCCCTTTCTTTTCCGGGCTTTTCCGCATATCAATTGATACCTTGTTACCATACAGATTGGAGGCCTCATACAATTCATCCTCCATCATCCGGGTAATGATCTTCATAGCGCTGTGAATTTTTTGCTTAAACTTACAATATATTTGATTACGGTACGTGATCTACTATCGGTGAGCAGCCACAAAGAGGACTACACGAAAATGAAAATTTCAGAAAAATTAAAGAGCACAATCCGGGATGTGAATGACTTTCCCAATCCCGGAATAGTATTTAAGGATATTACTCCGGTTTTGGCGGATCCCAAGCTGGTTAAGGAGGTCGTACTGGCAATGGCCCAAGCGTTTAGGTCAAAACAGATTGATGCGGTGGCATCCACGGAAGCCCGGGGTTTTATTTTTGGTTCTATGCTTTCATATGAATTGGGATGTCGATTTGTTCCAGTTCGTAAGACCGGCAAACTTCCTTTTGGGACCCGTTCTCAGCCATATGAATTGGAGTATGGCAAGGCTTCCATTGAGATGCATGTTGATGCTATCAGGCCGGGATGGCGGGTGCTCATCCACGATGATCTGCTGGCAACGGGTGGAACAGCTGGCGCGACGGCCGATTTGGTTAGTAGTTTTGACGGCATCGTTGCGGGTTTTTCCTTTTTGATCAATCTTGGTTTTCTACAGGGCGAAAGTAAGCTAATCGACCGTTTTGGAATAAAACCACATTATTTGATTAATTATTAACCTTCTCTTTAATTCATTGTTTTTTAAGTATGTCTGAAGTAACCCACATACCCATATTTCCACTGGCACTACTGCCGTTGCCGGGCGAATTGGTTCCCCTGCATATATTTGAACCACGTTATCGGCAGCTTTTGCAGGATGTCGAGATCAACGATATTCATTTTGGGATCTACTTTAGTCATGAAAGTAATGAACAAAAGATTGGTTCTCTCATGAAGCTGGAAAGTGTTATAAAAAGATATCCCGGTGGTGAGGCTGATATTATCGTGAAGTGCGAAGATATTTTTAGTATGGGCACACTGTCGCGTACCTTTAAATCCAAAACGTATCCTGGCGGAGATGTCCGTTTTTGGAATCTTGAGCAAAACGTTTTTCCGGGGCACGAATTATACGATTTGTTTCTGTCCTATTTGCGGCAACGCAATATCAACCAGCATCTGACTGTATTTAATTTGTATCAGATTGCTTATGAATTGAGCCTTGACGTCGGTGACCGGTATAAATTCCTCACGACGCCGGAGGAAAAGCGCGAAGCCTTTATCCTGAAGAGAGTGATTTTCCAAATGCATATTTTACTACAAGAGTTGAGATGTAAAGACAACTATCACTTAAATTAAAAACGATCGTTGGCGAAACTCTTTTCTTGAAAAAACGTTGCGCAATTTTTTCCATTTTATTGAATCTACTTCACCCCAATTTCGTTTAATGCTAAATTTTATCAGGGTGCTGCGAAGTCTTCAGTATTCATCAAACGAAAGTCTATTTTTCTGGCGATAACTTAAAAATAACGTTTGCGCTGCAACCTTCGCGAGGGTAGCGACGTCTTAGGATAGTGTACTAAAAAAAATATCCTTATGAAAAAGACCCTCTCAGTTTTACTTATGCTAATTGCGATTAGCAGTGCGGCATTCGCGAACCGTACCGACAACCCCAGTACCAATACCGTTGCAGTGGTCGAAGATGGTGCAATCTTTAAATTGTATTATCGACCTTTGGAGCAAATGGATGTTAAAATTTCTATTCATGATGCTGCCGATAAAATTGTATTCAGTGAAGTTTTGAAGAAATCAGAAGGTTTTGTCAGACCCTACAATTTCTCAAACCTTCCTGAGGGCAATTACACAATAGAAATTGTTGATAATAGTGGCAGGCACACAGAATCGGTGACGTACAGAAAGAATAATATAACAGCCCTTGCGCACTTGATAAGAATTCCGGGTGGTGAAAAATATGTACTTACCGTTCCAAATAGGAATCTGGGTGAAGTAACAGTTAGAATTCTTGACTCCTTCGACAACGTTATTTACAACCAAAAGGAGTCGGTAGTCGGTGATTTTGCCAAAATTTACAACCTCGAAGAATGCTCGGGTAAATTCGTGTTTGAAGTTACGGACGGACAGGGCGTTCGTAAGTCCTTGAGCTATTAGTCGTTGAATACATATCGTCAATGAAGTAAAGCAAAAAGCAACTTTTTTGAAGTTGCTTTTTGCTTGTTGGAAAGCGGTGATCCTACCACAATCGTTGTAATAACTTTCTCAGTTGCATACAGCGATTGCATAATCTGGATAAGCTCAATTGAGCACTATTCATTTTATTTTTTTATGCAATCGATTTTTGGTTGAAAATAATGTTTCCTTACAACGGGAAGACGCGTAAAAATGCATACCCTGTATTTATTTTATAAATACGCTATCCTTGACCCGAATATTGTCAGGCGATTGTCAGCATAGTTTTCCTTTTTTGCCGTTTGCAACGTATCTTAATGCGTCAAAACTACTTTCGTATGCGGACAACCTTCATTCTCTTTATTTTTATTGTGACATTGCACAATGGCTTTTTGCCTGCCCAGGATTTGGAAAGACTTTTTCAGGCAGAGGATTTTACAGCTGAGAATCTCTTCACCAATAATATTGAAGGCCCGGCATTCGGCAAGGACGGCAATCTATACGTGGTGAATTTTGAACAGGATGGAACAATCGGTATGGTCGGTCCGGATGGCAAAGTTGTGCTCTTCCTGACCCTGCCAAAAGGAAGCACTGCAAACAGCATTCAATTTGACAGCAAAAACAACATGTACCTGGCGGATTTCACAGGACATAATGTGTTGAAAGTTGACATGAAGACAAAAAGAATAAGCGTGTATGTGCACAATGATGCTTTCAATCAGCCAAATGACCTTTGCATTAACAAAAAGGACCAACTCTTCGCATCGGATCCAAGCTGGAAGGAAAGTACAGGAAAACTATGGCGTATCGACAAAGGCGGGAAAGCGATTTTACTGGCTGATCAGATGGGTACTACCAATGGTATTGAATTGAGTCCGGATGAAAAGACCCTATATGTGAATGAAAGTGTGCAACGCAAGATTTGGTCTTTTGACGTGGATGCAAAAGGGGATATATCCAATAAAAAACTTTTTGCGGAATTTCAGGATTTTGGATTCGACGGCATGAAATGCGATCGGGAGGGAAATCTCTATGTGACGCGTCATGGGAAAGGTACTGTTGTCGTACTGGATACTGCAGGAAGGATAATCCGTGAGGTTCAATTGAAGGGCAAAGCATGCAGCAACCTTGTTTTTGGTGGATTAAATGGTAAACTCGTATTTGTAACGCTGCAAGACAGAATGGGTGTGGAGAAATTCAGAAATGACATTCCGGGAAAAGGGTGGTAGCATGATTAATCACCCTGCAATTGGCCAACTAGCACTGTTCTACTAAACCTAGTCTTGGTACAGCAGTATTTGGCGCAAGTATAGTTCCGGGAGAGAGTACCGCATTAGCCCCAATTTTCGTTTTATCGCCTACCAGCGCACCAAATTTGGTGGCCTGAATGCTGATTTTTTCTCCGTTTATTAAAACATAAATTGTTTTGTCTTCCCTTTCATTTAAATGATTGGCAATAACACTCCCCGCTTCCATATTGACCATTGAACCCAATATTGTGTCGCCGACAAAATTGAAATGGGCCAGGGCACTTTGTGGCATGATAATGCTCGCCTTCACTTCGCATCCAGGTCCAATCATACCCTGATCACCTAAAAAAACGCCATTGCGCAAATAGGCATGTGCGCCAATAAAGCATCCCTGAGAAATAATGATGGGTCCTTTTAAAATAACATGCTCTTCTATGCGGGCAGTTTTGTGGATGGCTATTTCACCATTAATAATGTAATCGGAGGATAAGGACTTTATCTGCTTGGTGAGAATATCTTGAAGATCAGCAGTAATGGCCCACGGAGATTCGCCTTGAAGCCCAGGGAACAGTATAGGAAACTGCCGGATGTATTGCCCAATGTTTATATGACTATCGCTCATAGAATTCAAGTGGAAGGTTGTCTGGATCTTCACAAAATGTAAAACGTTTCCCGGTGAACTCATCAACCCGAATGGGTTCTGTTACAACACTGTTTTGGTGTAACCACGAAATAGTTGTCATCAGGTCATCGACTTCGAATGCAAGATGACGAAGGCCACATGCCTCGGGCCTTGATAACCGCCTGGGTGGTTCTGGAAAAGAGAATAGTTCGACGCAATAATGATCGCCCAGTGCCAGATCGAGTTTGTACGACTTTCTTTCATTCCGGTAGTGTTCGGCAAGAACTGTAAATCCCAGAATTTTAGTATAAAATTCTTTTGAGGTTTGGTAGTTTGCGCAGATGATAGCAACGTGGTGTATTGCATTAAGTTTAACCATATCCGAAATTATGTATTTTCACCGAAAGGATGTTCATGATTTTTTCTGTCTTATTTGTTATTGGTGTAATTCTAATGGTTATTGGAATAGCCGGTTGCTTCCTGCCCATATTGCCGGGTCCTCCATTATGCTTTTTGGCGTTGCTCATCCAGCAGTTCAATGCTGAACCGCCATTTGAAACAGATTTTCTGTTGTTATGGGGAGGCGTTACGGTTTTGGTAACATTGCTGGATTATTTAATTCCTGCGTACGGCGCCAAAAAGTTTGGCGGGAGCAAGCTGGGAATGTGGGGTTGCACCATTGGATTGGTTGTGGGTTTTTGGCTGGGGCCGCTGGGTTTCATTGTGGGCCCTTTTGCCGGTGCCTTCGTTGGTGAAATTATTGCCAGCAACAATGCCTCAACAGCCCTTAAGTCTGCAATGGGATCTTTTATTGGCTTCCTGGCTGGAACGTTGTTAAAACTGGTAGTCTGCCTGGCCTTGTGCTGGTATTATTTTCAATTTGTCTACCGATTCTGGGCAAGTTAGCGCGTACTGGATTAATTTGGTTCTGTTTACCCTTTGTCTCAGTTTTCTGTATTAAAGAGATTCGCTATTTCCAGATCTTCCGGCGTCCCAATATCGATGAATCCGCCTTCGTCGAATATTACACTCTGGACTTTCATACCTGTCTGAATGGCGGAAATAATAGCGTCTCCCAGATGGTACTCCTTGCTTAATAGTTCATCTCTTGACTGTGTTGATAATTTATTTAGAACATAGCCATTCAGAAAGGTTGAGAACTCTGGCTTCCATGCCGCAATAACCCAGGCGTATTTTAAGTTAGTAGGAACTGATGATTTAATCTTTATTGCTGTCACTTTTTGAGTTTCGTCATAATCAACCAGATCACACTTTTCAGGTCTGGTGGCAGGAAATAGCCCAAGGGCTACGCTGGTGTCACTTTTTGCATTTAATTCCTTTATCAACAGGCTAAATGCATTCTTTGGCTTGATCAGGTTATCAGGAAAACCCAGGACAACAATTTTATCTTTTGACAGCGGATAAACCTGATTTACAGTAAACGGAACGCCATACTCATAATCTGCAACATGGTAAGAAATATTGCAGTCATACTTTTTCCCGCTCCCGAAATAAGCAGGGATATCCCACTTTCCATTTCTTATAACAAAATGGAATTCTGATACCCCGGCAGCGGCAATATTTTCCAAAAGGTAACTGCCAACCGGTTTTGGTATTCTTTTGTTTTCATAATGTTCAAAACCTATTGGGTATAGTTCTTTGCTAAACGGCAATTGCCCCAGCCGTGTGGCTTTGCCGGCAGCAGGTATTATTGCAATTATTTGGTTGTTTGTCAATTTTTTGGGTTAAATATTAGATCTGATGGTCATGTCAGTAATCATAGTGGTCTTTGATTTTTTCAGCTCTAACAAAATTATTTCAGCAATTTGGTGCGTAGGCATAAAGTCTTCAGGATCATACTTATTCCCCTTGTGTTCTTGCACTTTTTCTTGCATGGGTGATGCTGTAGCGCCTAAGAAAATACTTAAGACCTTGATTTTGTCTTCCTTACATTCTTTCCTTAAACAATCTGCTATTGCTCTTAAGGCATATTTTGAGGCGGAGTATTGACTTTGACCTTCCCATGTTTCAAGTCCTGCGGTCGAGTTAAGGAAAATAATTTCTCCTTTGGCATTCTTTAATTTGGGCAATAGCTTTTGTGTAATTAGATAAGGAGCGCGCACATTGACCATATATAGATGATCTAATTTTGCGACCGGATTTTCACTTAGTGGCCCGAATGAAATAACGCCTGCTCCATGAAGCAAGAAATCAATTTTATCCTCATGATCAACAGCTTTCAATATTTTGTCTATATCCTGATCCTTTGTAACGTCAGCCTGAATATAGTTTACGGTTGGCATGTTCTTCGCATTTGGAAAAATTGCCATAAGTTTATCAAAAGCACGGCCAACCAAGTATACTGTAACTAATTCTTTAATCAAAAGCTGTGAGAGTTCTAAGCCGATCCCACTTGTAGCGCCTGTAATTACTGCTGTCTTGCCCTTAAGATTTTTCACGATATTCGATCTGGATATTTCTTCATAAAATTAACATGCAGATCAATGTTGATGCCACATTGACGTAATTAATTCATTTCCACCTATAGAAAAAATGCTAACAAAGCAATTCAATCGGGCAAGTTAAGTACATGTAATGCGGATCATCATCAAGCTTACGCGATTACTCTTTTTCATCATACAATCGTATAATGTTCCTTTCCGTGACAAGAAGGACAAATGGATTGAATTTTCAAATAATTCTGAATTGAATAAGCTGTATTTACCAAATTCAGTGCTCCCTATTGAATTATGATGGTGACTTTATTAACGCGTTTTTCTTCAAGCTTACCTGTTCGCTCACCACCACCAGTGTTATCCATGTCATCTTTGCGGACGATTACGAAGTATGAAATAGCTTTCAGCTCTTTGAGTTTCAAATAGCCTTTGTCGTCAGTGATGCCTTCAGCAGCTATGTTTTGCTCATGCTTATAATCTTCTTCTTTTTCAAAAAGTTGCACTGTGGCATTGGCAACAGTATTTCCCACATCATCACGGACTGTCACACTCAATGAGGTCTTTATGATCTGGAAGCTTGAGGCTAAAATCAAAAAAGTGAGCGCAAAGTAAAGTGTCGAAAATCTTTTCATATCAGTGAATTCATTGAATAATTGAATTACACACTTTTTAACGGCACGTCAAAGTATGTTTAGGGAAAATTTGTGTGATCGTCGATCAGCCGTAGAAATTCACAGCAATCGTCAGGGCCATTGTAAGTGCAATCTTTAGCGAAGCAGTACTACGCCTCCTCGTTTTTCCTGTATACCTTTTTCAGGCCGGTATGAACTTTTATACCGCACCACATAGGTGTACGTTCCGGTTGGTACCAGCTGTCCTGCATTATTGTTGTACCCGCCGTTCCAACGAAAATCGCGTTGACTGGATTGGTATATCATTTCTCCCCAGCGGTTGAATATTAGTATTTGAAAGTCGGTATCATCGATGAAAAAAGTAAATAGCTTGAAGGATTGATTTACAAAATCTCCACCCGTTCCCTTTACGTCACTTGTAGGCCTGAAGGCATTAGGGCCCACTATTACCGGATCGCATTGAATCGAAACGTTAGTTTTATCTGAACTCGTACACCCAAAAGAATTGGACAGATTCACTGAGAATAATCCAGCCTCATCGGCGACAAGTGTTGGTGTGGTAATCCCTAATGGGACGCCATCTTTGAACCAGTCATAAGCAACAAAATCTCCAGGGGATAGCACCACTTCACGCGTGTTGGGGTCTGGATTTGCAGGATCAGGACAAATTAAAGCTTCGTCATTCAACATACCTGGCGTGCCGGGTGCCAGCAGTACCAGCAGGTCTGCACTAGTTGAGCACGTTGCTGCTGTAGCCGTTACAGTATAATTTCCTTCCCGCTGATCCTCCAGCGTTGAAGCGGTTTCACCTGCAATTGGGGAACTTTCAAAGGCCCATTGAAAAGTTGAAGCGCGACTAGGTACAGCCGTTATGGTGAAAGGCGAACCCTCACATGCCGTGGTGGAACTTAAGGTCACTTCAAGCAGACCATCAACTTCCACATTCTTCGTGGGTGAATCCTGCTGACAACCTGTGACAGTACTCACTAATCGCACAAAATAGGGTTCACCATCATTGGTGGTTGTCGCTGTTATCTGGGGGCCTGCAAGGGTTAAATCCAAGGCGCCATTTCTGAACCACCGATAAAGGTAGGATCCTGTGGCAGGTGTTGCATTGATTGTCACTTGATCTGCACAGGCATCAGTTTGTGTAAAGTCTGGTGTGAACGGTGCTTCAATTATTACGGTTAATGAATCCGTGGTTGGGCAGCTTGGTCCTCCACCATCATCGACGCGAACACGGAGTAGCCAGGTGCCGGGTGAAACATTAACGGTAGCGGCATTGGTAGGAGGATTTACACTCCCTGTTTGTGAGATACTCCAGTCAAACGATGTTGCTCCAGCAGAAATAGCAGTTACATTTTGGTTGCAGATATCCGCTAAATCAAAAGTAATAGGAAGTGTGGCCGCTTGATTAATGGTGATGGGAAGCGTAGATGCGGTGCATCCACCGGCAGTCACTTCCACGATGTAGTCGCTGTTGCTGACAAGACCTGAGGCATTGGTGTTAAAGGGAGCCGCGGGCCTGCCGCCAGACTCCACAACCGAAGCAGTGATATTATTGATGACACGATAGGTCAGCGCCCCTTGCGCAGGTACCGTAGTTACTGCGATACCGATTGGGTCACACGTTGCGTTAGGAATGCCCGCGACGGTAAAGACATTGTCGTTCAGGGTTGCAGTGGTAATTGTAGCACATCCGGATACCTGGTCAGCAATGGTGATACCGTATGTGCCCGCATCTAAACCTGTTGCTGGGGGAAGTGCGCCAATGCTCTGATTGATGTCAGATATGGATGTACCAGGACCTGTGATAAAGTACGAGAACAATGTATTTGGTGGCCCGGTAATACTTAAATTAATGATTCCATCAGCGGCCCCGCAGGCTGTCGAAGGGGTTACAACTGGTGGTGTGATGACTGGGGATGGATGGATCGTATACAAGACGGAGTCCTTGAAAAAGCAAGTTGTTATTGGATCAGTGATGATAACTTCATATTCGAAAAGTGGAGGGCTCGGTACTGAGGTATCCACACTTTGCGTTTGTGTGTTGCCGGCAGGAACACCATTGATTGTCCATGCATAAGTTGCGCCAGGATTCTGGGCATTGAGTGGGGCAATGGGGGTGTTTTGGCAAATAGAAAGATCAGATCCAAGGTCAACTCTTGGTCTGTTATCCGCTGCCAATATATCACCTGTCACGGTGCAACCACCAACGTTTGTTACAATTACATTGTATATGGCCTGCCTGTTGACCGTAATGGTTCTTGTGGTATCACCGGTTGACCAGCGGTAGGATAGGCCTGGAAGATTGAACGGATTAGCGTCCAGGATTTCTGATCCGGTACACAGTACAACGGATGTGGTTGGATCAGGAGGTACCCCATTGATCAGATGTTGTCGCACGAGCGTTGTATCCAACCCGCAACGATTGGTTAGTCGTAAAGAGACATCATAGAGACCAGGTGTATTGAACAGGAAGGCAAAAGCTTGTTGATCTGAAGTGGTAATCACGGATCCACCTTGTCTTACCTGCCAGAAATATTTGTCTATCGGATCTGTGGGGGTTCCTTGAAACTGAACAGAGTCCTGAACGCAGGCACCTGCAATAGAAATGCCTGGTCCTTGAATTGGGTCGGCCAGATTCTGAATAAAGTTGGGCAATCCCAAATTGCTGTTCGTTCCACCAAGTAGTCCAAACCCGTTGAGTAAGAAGGATGAAATCTGGGTAGTGTCTTCAATGGCCTGAATCGTGCCTAAAAATGGTTGTCCGTTCACCGCAACATAAAGTTGGCCATCCGGACCTATTTGAATAGCGCCAAGTTCCTCAGTAACGGGAGGGATCGGCGGTTTCTTGAGATACGGTATGGCTAAAGAATCAAATGCAAATTCCACAATTTGAGATGTTGCGCCTTTTAGGGTTGCAAATAGCTTATTACCTCCCGGTGAAAATTCCACACCGTACACTTGCCCGTTGGGATTGTTCAGATCTGCGGTTCTGAAATTTGTTACCATACCGGTTGAATCCACGAAATCAAAAACCTCAACTACATTGGATGTTCCAGGGGTTGAAAGTGCGACTGCGAGCCTGTTTTGTGGCCCCAGTTTCATATAGCCCTGTCCGTTCTCCGCGGAAGTTACGGTATGATCAGATCCAATAGCCGATATCACCGGTGTACCTATGCCGAGGTTTGAAATCCGATAAGCGCGGAATGAATTGTTTCCATATTCATGCACAATCAGCCAATTCGCATTCCCGGTTATCCTTTCCGTGCTCCTGGCAAATAGCAGTACATTTTGCTCCACAATTCCACCGGTGCCACCATTTAACTTCAAATCAAAAAGGGAATAGCGTACTTCATAGGTATTGGCGCCCTGTACCTCCTGCGTTGTAAATATATAATACAATGTTTCATCTCCGGGCACAGGGATAATAATTGCAGATTGTGATGCGCCTGGCTCGCCACCAATACCAGTAGCAATCTCCACATTTGTTCTATTCCATACCTTGTCGCCATCTGTAAAGAAAACAACCTGTCCGTTGCGATCACTAATGGTGGAGGTTCCTTCAGGGGCGTTCATCACAGGATTAGAAATAGCAGCGACCGGATTATCGGGGAGGGGATTAAAATCTAACCCTGCATTGTTACCGAAATACCAGATGTTTGCACGCTGATCCTGGATGCTGTACTCTTTAATGTTCACACCTGCGTACGTTGAACAACCGGCAACGGTAGCCACAAGGTAGTAGTACCCGGCCGAATCCGGTTGGAGCGTTTCTGTCGTGGCACCTGCAATTAAACCGCCCGGGCCATACCACTGTAATGTTGGACTTCCACTACCATTAAGCGTAGCTGTAACGCTGAACTGGCCACATTGGGGCGGGGGATTGGGTGCTTTCGGGAATGGCAATTCGCAGCTACAGGCCGTAGTATCCTGAACAAGGTTTATTTCTGTGTCAAAGTCAGTGATATTTATTGGTTGCGAGGTTGATACAGTTTGCCCGTTCAAGAATGCTGTAACGGTTACGTTGTATGACCCACCTGCTGTGTAGGTATACACCGGGCTCCAATCTCTTGATCCTGATCCATCTCCAAAATTCCAATTCAAACTATCTGCACCCGGCAACACAGTAGGGAAGAACGCTGAGGGTGCATTGGCGCACAGGCCATCAGAAACGAAGGATACCATAATGTCGACTGTGTCGCGTGGGGCAAATGATGGAAATTGAGTCCCGTTAAAATTTTGATTCCCAGGAAAGGCTTGCGGTGTATAGATGACACTGCTCGCAACAGAATCTGTATCTGTAAGTTTCCCCAATAAAAATGGACCACCAGCAGCAGCCTGGTACAGATGGTATATCGCGCTGTCTGGCGCCATCTGCAATCCGTAACTTCTGAAGATGTTATTAGGTTGTGGGAGCACGGAAGCTAATGATGTCAGGGGGTTACTGAAGTCATATTGTAGCACATCAGCCTGTATACCAGCTTGTCCATGCCTTGATAAGTACAGAAATTGGCCGTTGCTGCTCCATTCGGTATCATAGATTGATTGATTAATCGTGCTCAGCACACCAGAGTTGAGTATACGTTGTTGAAAACCCAAAGCCCCGGTTGCCGGATCAAAACTTAGAATTTCAATATCGCGCGTATCTTCCTGCGGAGAGACTGCAATTCTTCCAGAGGAAGGGTGATAGGAAAAATTGGCTGCAACTTCGATGAGTCCAAGTCCGGAAAATACGGTGGTAGCAGTTGGACCTGCCGGTGTAAACTGTGTTACGGCGTAGTCGGCTGCACCATTTGCATGTGTTATCAGCCAAAAGTCATCTCCGTTTGCATGGGGTATGGTTATCATCGATTCAGATCTTCCCGTAAGTCCTGCAACAGCAGTATTGCCGGCAGTCGTAGCGTCTCCCAACGCCGGGGTTGGAAAAATGGCGTTGCCAAAAAGAGTCATGTCTACAATGCGGAAGGATATGGATCCGCCGGTTGTGAAAGTTGCATTGTTCGAAAAGATGTAGTATTGATTGTCTTGGCCTGGTACTTTTGCGATAGCTACAGGTTGATTGCCTGAAGTATTGGCTCCAAGACCGGTTCCATTAGGCATAACCGCATTTGACACATCATAAATATTGTTGCCGTCGGTGTAAAAGAGTAGATTTCCATTTACCTGGTCACTGGCAACAGCACTGCCTCCTGTTCCAAACGGCGTGGCCTGGTTGGTAACCAGGGATGCGGAATTGTCAGCGCGGCTGAATCTGATTCCCTGAGGTCCGTTTCCAAAATACCAGTTATATCCAGAATACCCCTGCGCCATCGCACCCAAGGGTAGCAAAACGAATAAAACAGATCGTAATAATTTAGTACTCAGCATCTTCATATCTAGAACGCTTCTCAAGTTACTTTCAAAACTATACTGGATCAAATGTAAAACGCCCAAGTTCATCTAAAGTATACAATTTGCATAAAATTGTCGTTAATAGTTATCGTTACGGTAGCTGGCCATTTCCCATATTTTTTTTGAGTGTGGGCCAGAAGTGTGTTACCAAATGGATAAACAGCGATTAATGAATAATGTATCATAACGCATAAACTATTTCATAAATTTCCGATATACCTTTAATTTGCCTTGATTGCGTAAACTATAATCACGAAGTTGATGTACAGGATACTCCTGCTTTTATGTGTATTAATGCTGTTAATTGATAGCAGGGTAACTGCTCAGGACCCCCAATTTTCGCAACTTTATGCTGCGCCTTTGTATCTCAATCCTGCGATGGCCGGATCGACAGGACAGGCGCGTGCAGGAATAAATTACCGCAACCAGTGGCCCGCAATTGACGCGAACTTCACTACGATGTCTGCTTATTTTGATTATTTTATCGAGGATAAGAAAAGTGCCGTGGGTGTTATTCTTACCCGGGACCGTGAGGGACTGGCAGGCCTGAGATCACTTAGCATTGGGCTGCAATATGCCTATGAACTAAAAATCAATAAAAACCTTGGATTTCGCCCCGGTGTTCAAGTTGCGCTGTTTAACCGGGATGTGAACTTTGACAAACTAACTTTTGGTGATCAGTTTGATCCTGCTACTGGGCAGTTTTTGGATCAACCCACAGCAGAGACATTTCGGACGAACTTTAGCAAGACGTTTGTTGATCTGTCATTTGGCGGTGTGTTTTTTACCCGTTCTGCCTGGCTTGGTATTTCTGCCTGGCACTTAACCCAGCCCAACCAAAGCATTATTGATGAGCAGAGTCCTTTGCCTCGGAAATATTCTATCCATGGAGGATTTAAATTTTACCTAAAACCTGGCGTTGTAGGCACGGGCGTGTATTCACGAAAATCTGAACGAAGTATTGCGCCGGCAATACAGTATCGACACCAGGGTAAATTTGATCAGATGGATATTGGATTATATTTTACTGCGGAGCCGATTGTGTTGGGTACATGGTACCGGGGTGTTCCATTTAAAAATCTTGACAAGTTTGTAAATAATGAGTCAATCGTTTTTTTACTGGGTTTTGTTCAGCTTGGCGCAAAGGATGCGATAAACATCGGATATAGTTTTGACTATACAATTTCAAAACTTGGTCCCGGTAGTGGTGGCGCTCACGAGTTTAGCCTTGTGTACACATGGCCGATGCGGAATCCACGCAAGCCCCCCGCGGATAAGCTTATGATTCCTTGCCCGGACTTCTGATTGCTGGTTTTTACTTTTACGACCGAGGGGTTTATAAAACATGGATTAGGCTCACTTGAAATTCTTACTTCTTTCAAGTTGAGTTTCGTATTTATCGAATAAAAAAAGGCTGTCTTCAGCCTTTTTTTATGGATTGTTCTAATGATGATGCCCACCCGGGCCGTGTACGTGCCCATGTGTTATTTCGTCATCCGTTGCATTTCGCACTTCTATAATTTCTACTGCAAAGTTTAATTCAACTCCGGCCAGTGGATGATTCGCATCAACGGTAATTGAATCCAGACCAATTTCAGTTATCGTCACAACGTCCCCTTTGTCAGTAGAAAATTTCATACCTTTTTTTACCTCCTGATCGCCAAAGGCACTGCGTGGAACCTTTTGCGTCATTGCCGGGTCTATTTCTCCATACCCTTTCGAAGGTGCAATTTTCAATTCAAATTTATCGCCCTGGGCTTTCCCCTCTAGTCCTTCTTCCATACCGATTATCAGGTTACCAGCGCCGTGTAAATAATACAATGGATCCCTGCCATCACTCGTGTCAATAATGGTCCCCTCGTTGTCACGCAGCGTGTAATGAATGCCTGCTACTTTGTCTTTTGTGATTTGCATAATTAAATGAATTAAGGTTGTAAGAAAAGAGGCTTGTATCAAACTGATCTCATGCATATCAGGCAGAAAGGTTAACCTCCGAAAAATCAGGGCAAAGGTAATAAAGATCATCATAAGTTTTCAGTTTAGAGAGTCAGGATTAAGCGGAAAGAGATATTTATCATTGACATCGCCCACGGTGGAATATTCCAGCGCAGTTTTACCTGTTTTTTAAGAATGAGTAATCGTTGATTAGTTCTATTATTTGATTGAATTTGTCTCTGGCCAATAATATTGATCTCTTACTATGTACGTTACAGGAAAGAATACGATTGAGTCAGTTTGTCTGACTATTTTCTGCACTTAAAACCACAAAAGCATGAGCGGATGTAGCACAATCGTTTTCATATTAGCGGTGCTGGACTTGGCAGGCTGTAGTGGTTTTCGTGTGATAAATGTTGAAAAAGAAGATGATTTTAAAATTGGAAATTATAAAACCTTTAATTCCTCCGATGTGGAAGCTAGTGGAGATGTGAAAAGTCGGAACTCCAGGGAAAATCTTGAATTTCCAAAAACATCCGTCAGCAGACAATTGCAAGGGAAGGGATTGAAGCAAGCTACAATCGACCCGGCATTGCTTGTCAACATAGGTATTGTGGTGGCGGAACAAATTCAAACACGTGAGACGAATATTCAAGACGCGCCGCGGTATGTAGGTACCCGCAATTAATCCTGGAAAAGTGAGGAAATTAAGGACGGCCGGTATCGTGAAGGCACGGTGGCAGTCCATTTGGTAGCATGGAGGACAAAGAAAATGGTCTGGAAAGGAGCGGTGGAAAGTATGGCGCCGGATAAAGGCATCTCAGTTGTCGGCAACGATTGATGTTGTGATGGAAGCGCTTTTTGCGGAACTTAAATGATTAGACCATAGCCGATTAGTCACAATGATCGTCGCTACACATTGCGATTTCTGTTTCTATGGTGGCGTGTTGAATTCCTAGAAGTCTGAGTTGTTGCTTGAAGGTATTTCTTAATGTTGCAACTGCGTCATAAGAAATCGGTTCCTTTAACACAAGATGAGCTGTTAACGCATTCTCTGCTGTACTTATAGCCCATATGTGGATGTGGTGAATTTCCTTTATTTCAGGGAATTCCAACGCGACTTTGCGTACGGCTTCAATTTCAATGTTTTTGGGCACAGCATCCATGGATAGCGACAGGCTGTCGCGCAATAGATTCCACATACTCATCACTATAATGACCATTATGATGAAACTGATCAATGGGTCAATCCAATTCCATTGCGTATAGGAAATGATTACACCAGACACCACTACACCAACGGAGACCAATGCATCGACAAGGAGGTGCAGGTAGGCACCTTTTATGTTTAGATCTTCCTCTTTGTTGCGAAAGAACAGCAGTGCCGAAAGGGAATTAATTACTATGCCTATAGAGGCAACCCAAATGATTACGTCGCTTCTTACAGGCTGAGGTGATATGAAGCGGTATATGGACTCGTATCCAATACCGCCCACTGCAATCAACAGGATTATGGCGTTCAGCAGGGAAATTAAGATTGATGCCTTACGATACCCATAGGTATATTTTTCATTGGCCTTGAAGGTTAACAGTTTAAGGGCACCCAACGCCAGCGCTAAAATCGCTACATCGCTCAGGTTATGGCCTGCATCTGAAAGCAATGCAAGTGAATTTGAAAGAAATCCTGCACCAAATTCAACAAGTACAAACACAAAGTTCAAGACTATACCAATAATGAACAACCGATTAATATGCTTAAAATCGACTGTGTGATGGTGGTGACTATGATCGTGGGCATGAACCATGTACAAAAGTAGGGCTGGAAGCCATGCAACAGGTTGTCTTTTGGATAATTTATCACGTATTTAATGAATGTGCCTTCCTTAAAATGTCCGCTGGAAGGATATTTCAGCGGAATACGTGCAATTCTTATGGGTCAGGGCAACTGGACGCTGCCAATTCCCCGATTCTACTTCATCATAATATTTATCCCTGAAAGGATGCCCACCTTGCGAAAGAAGGGAGTGTTTGAATAGTTCATAATTTAGGCAACATGCATGGCTTTCGGCTGCGCGTACGCAGAACGTTCACCAATCGGTATATAAAGACCAATGACATCTTTTGTGCTAAGAAGGTCAATTTAATTGCCCTGAAAACGAACAGAAGAGTATTTGAATGTTGGAGATTTGTTCTAATTTAGAACATTGAAAAGTCAATATTATTCGAGCGCCTAACAGTGATCATCTATTAAATCAATCTCTTTATTATGAAAAAAATACTTGTTCCTACGGATTTTTCCAAGCCCGCAATGATTGCCACCGAAGTAGCTGCTGGTATCGCAAAAAAGGCAGGTGCTGAACTTACGCTACTCCATGTTATTGAAGAAGCCGTGGGCAATTCCTTGAACGTAGAAGGTCAGGTGACGGCGGATAGTGGCTGGGAGGAAAAACTTTTTACCTTGAAGCTTATTGAAAAAGCGAAGAAGCAAATGGCCAAGCTATTGGAAAATCCCATATTGGAAGGTGTCAGGGTGAACGATTTGCTTCGCGTTGGTTCTCCATATCATGGAATGAATGCAATAATCACAGAAAAGAAGGTGGATTTGGTTGTGATGGGAACAGCCGGACGATCAGACCTCAGCCAGATGATCATTGGCTCCAATACCGAAAAGGTTGTGCGTACTGCGCATTGCCCTGTCTTGACTTTGCACAGCAAACCTGCCAGTACAGACTTCAAGGATATAGTGTATGCAACCTCTATGGACAAGCAGGAAGAAGTGTTTTCCAGGATCGTAAGGACTACGCAAAAGACTTATGATTCGACTATACATCTCGTGCGTATAAACACGCCGGGTAATTTTCAGCGGGATGTGGTTGTAAAAAAGTATATGCAGGACTTTGCAAAGAAACTCCAGTTAAAGAATTTTACTATTAACGTATTTAATGATATCAGCGAGGAAGAGGGGATCATTTACTTTGCTGATAGTATTAATGCAGATCTTATTGCAATGTCAACACATGGACGTACTGGTTTTGCGCATGTCCTTGCTGGTAGTATAGCGGAAGATGTAGTAAGCCATTCCCGGCGACCGGTTTTGACGTATGTAACTAAGCATAAGAAATAAGGTTCCGTAAAACGCAAGTCTTAAAAGCCTGGTATGCATAATGCTGGGCTTTTCATTTTATTTTTCCTAAATGGATTATTACCGGATTTTGGGTGTAGATCATTCAGCTACTGCTGAAGAGATTAAACGCGCTTACCGAAGGCTTGCCGTAACTTATCATCCTGACAAAAATCCCGCTCCGGGGGCGGAGAATATCTTTAAACAAGTCAATGAAGCATATGATGTTTTAGGGGATCCTGTCAAAAGGCATGGATATGATCACCGGCTGCAGAATACATTTATTGAGTTAGCACAGGAGATGGAAGGTCCGCGGCATCGCGATCCAGCTTACCGGCCACGCAAAAAAAAGGCATATCGCAAAAGTGAGCGAGAAGATGTCCGTGAGCTTATGGCCAGGTATCTTCCTTTAGCCCAAAAGGCTATATATTTATGTTTCTCGATAGCTGTTTTTTTGCTAATAGATTTTGTGTGGCCCGATCAAATAAGCACAGAACAAATAGAGCAGGCAATGATACGCAGGACATATTCAAGAAACTCGTCAACTGTTTGGTGGGTTGTCGAAACGGACGGAGGTTATGAGATCGATATGCCATATGAGGTAAAAGAATACTTTCAGCCGGGCCAATCTGTAATTATTCATTCGTCCTTTTTTCTGGATATGCCTATAAGCGCCAGTGTTCCGGAACAAGAGGTACGCATAAGAAAATCGATTTATGGCAATTTCATTTTCGCTCCGGCTACGTTATTGATTGTTTCTTCTTTGGGTATAGTCTTCCGAAAGAATAGTGAATATGGTTTTAATTTTGGAGTTGTAAGTTTTGTAATCCTATTATTTACAGGCGTATTAATATTAGTTTTGTAAGGCAATGGCGAAAAATAACGACTGGAAAAAACGAGATGGAGTTGTATACTCCACAGAACCTGATTTTGAATTCGCCTACAGGCGAGATGATGAATCTAAAACCGTATCACCAAATCAACAAAATCTTAAAGTATTGCTGGATAAGAGCATGCGCGCCGGCAAACAGGTAACGCTTGTGACAGGTTTTGTCGGTACTACGAGTGATTTAGAGCAACTGGGCAAGCTGCTGAAATCTAAATGTGGGGTCGGTGGTTCTGTGAAATCAGGTGAAGTTATCATTCAGGGTGATCACCGGGATAAGATTGTGCAGCTGCTACTACGTGAGGGTTACAAGGCGAAACGCGTTGGTTAAGCTCCCCGTATTGGTGATCACAGCACAAACCAAAGCGTACTCCCGATGCAAGCCTGCAATTGCACAGAATCGCCTCTTAGAAGGTTTCCCTTCCTAAAATAATTTATTAAAGCCTCTTGTGTATTCGGTCCTGAAGTCTGATGAAACCTGTTTATCTTGAGAAGTTCGATTAGATAAACAAACTCCGAATGAAAAATGCTTGCATAAACTACGTGCTTAAAACCGTTGTGTTTGTGCTGCTGGGGATTTTTCCGGGTTCCCTTCCGGCCCAAATCGAAAGAACGCTAAATCCGGTTTCCGGGACCTATGCAATTACGCATGTCAACATCGTTCAAGCCCCTGGGCGGAGAGTAGACAGAGGAACTGTTGTAATCAAGAATGGTTTGATTGTGGCTGTTGGTAATGATCTAAAGATCCCACAAGATGCAATTGAGGTAAAGGCTGACAGCATGTTTCTGTACGCTGGTTTTATCGATGGCCTATCCCATGCAGGTGTAATGAAAGCGAAGGATTCGCCATCCAAAGAAAGAATAAAAGACCCTGGTAATCCACCAGCCGATCGGGCGGGGATTATGCCGCAAAATGATGTTCGAGATTTCCTGAATATTGGGGAGAAGTCTATTGAATCGTTCCGTGCCCTGGGATTCACCACGGCCCACGTTGTGCCTTATGGAGGGATGTTACCGGGCAGCAGTGCCATTATTTCCACAGGCGGAAAATCGGCAGACGGCATGGTAATGTTACCACAGTATGCCCTGTATTCGGAGTTGGCAATAGCAGATCGTGTTTACCCTAGCACCGTAATCGGTGTAATGGCCAAGTGGAGGGAACTCTATAAGCAGGCAAGCTTGGCAAAATCATATGAATCCATATACGCATCCAATCGGTCCGGTTTGGTGCGGCCGGCGGAGGATAGGATTCTGGCAGCATTTTATCCTGTGATAGATAAACGAATGCCAGTTTTATTCAAGGCAGAAAAAGTATTGGATTTGCATCGAGTACTGGCATTACAGTCTGAATTGGGATTCCCGTTGATTCTTGGCGAAGTGAAGGAAGGATGGGACGTCATCACAAAAATCAAGTCTTCCGGTGCAAAAGTGTTCTTAAGTCTTGACTTGCCAGAAGAAAGAAAATTAGAAACAGGCAGTGAAAAGCAGAAAGAAGAAAACAACAAAACAGCTGAGGATATAGAAAAAACAGCACTGCAAAAGCGCCGGAGTGATTTTATTGCGCTCTATGAGGGGCAGGCATATTCTTTTCAGTCGGCGGGTATTCCATTTGGATTCTCCACGCTAAGCGCGAAACCGGCTGATATTGTTTCCAATATTCGTAGAATGATCAAAGCAGGACTTACTGATGATCAGGCTCTTGCCGCACTGACGGTTGTCCCTGCGAAAATACTGGGTTTGTCAGATCGCTTAGGTACTGTCGATGATGGTAAGATTGCAAACCTGGTGATCAGCGATAAGGCTTACTTTAATAAGGATGCTAAGGTCCGTTACGTGTTTGTTGAAGGTGTGCTGTATGAAATTGAACACAGGCAGGATGATGGGACCAGGGAGGTGAGGAAATCCGAATAGACTCATGGAAATGAGAAAGGACGCTATTTATGATAATATAATGCGTGTCTGCAATTCTGAATGAAGACCAGCAAATCAAAAGACTTGAAAGAGCAATAAAAAATGAAGCGGATTATTGGTGGTTTACTTTTGCTTCTTCTTTCACACCTGGCATTGGGCCAGGTAGAACGGGGCAACATCTTAATAAGAGGCGGTACAGTATTAACTGTTACCAACGGAACTCTGGAGGGCACAGACATCCTGGTGAAGGATGGTAAAATAACTCAAATTGGAAAGAACCTTACAATACAAGCCGGAATTAAAGTAATTGAGGCCGATGGTATGTATGTGATGCCCGGGATAATTGATGCACATTCCCACATCGGTATCGATGCGCTGAATGAGGCAACCAACCCGGTGACTGCTGAGGTATTTACCGGCGATGCGTTAAATCCTTTTCAGATCGGTCTGTATCGTGCATTGGGAGGGGGTGTAACCACAATTCATGCGATGCATGGGTCTGCGAATGCTATTGGTGGGCAATGTGAAACCATTAAACTTCGGTATGGTGTGAAGGATCCTGAAGCCTTGAGGATGGCTGGAGCGCCTCGGACAATAAAATTTGCTCTTGGGGAAAATCCAACTCGAATACATGGCAGCTGGAACAGTATTGTCCCCCGGACACGCATGGGCGTAGAGTTCGTAATCCGGGAAGCGTTGTCGAAAGGAAAAGAGTACAATGAGGAATGGGGGGTATACAATAAATTGAAAAACCAAAAAGGTTTTCGCGGCAAAGCCCCTGAGTACAGCGCGCGGCTTGAGACCCTGGGAGATATACTAAATGGAAATATCATTATTCATTGTCATAGCTACCGTGCGGATGAAATTTATATGTTGCTAAAAGTTTGCCAGGACTTTGGCATCAAGAAATTAGTTTTTCAACATGTTAATGAAGGTTTCAAAGTCGCACCGGAACTTGCCAACTTCGGTGCCATGGCTTCAGTCTTTGCAGACCGATGGGCTTACAAGTTCGAAGTATATTACTCTACTGCATATAATGCTGCTATCCTGACGAAAAATGGTGTAACCACTTCCATCAATTCTGATGATCCTGAATTGATGCGACATTTGTACCATGAGGCAGCAAAAGCAGAAAAGTATGGAGCGTTGTCCGATGACGAGGCCCTCGCATTAATCACCTTAAATCCGGCAAAGCAGCTGGGAATCGAAAGCAGGGTAGGTTCCATAGAGGTTGGCAAAGAAGCGGATATCGCCATCTTTAACGGGCATCCGCTTTCATCGTACGCCATACCGATGATCACCATTGTTGACGGC
Source organism: Cyclobacteriaceae bacterium (assembly GCA_029858965.1). Taxonomy (GTDB): domain Bacteria; phylum Bacteroidota; class Bacteroidia; order Cytophagales; family Cyclobacteriaceae; genus Chryseolinea. The sequence continues at coordinate 53,619 of JAOUDZ010000003.1, read as the reverse complement.
ATAATTCGATTTGATCGGGACAAGGATCCTGACGATGTACGAATTTACGTCGACCCAAACCAGGAATTAGACGTGTCCTTTAAGGAATCAGGCTATGATAACGTTGACAATTGTATGAAAGATGCATTGCAGAGTTTTGCGGACTTTTTTGAAACAAATTGAGGGAGATATTCATGGCAAAGAGAATACAATCCACGATCATCATCATCACTGTCCTCCTTTGCGCTTTTGTGTTCGCGTTGGAAGCGCAAAACCCGAAAGGCAAGTACGGAACTTTTGTGCTCAAAAATGGCACAGTTCAGACCGTGACTAGAGGCGTAATTCAAAATGGCTCCGTTGTTATTGTCAATGGTAAAATCACCGCCGTGGGTACGAATCTTTCCATTCCCGCCGAAGCTGAAGAGATCGACTGCACCGGTCAATGGATCTTTCCAGGTATGATCGATAGCGGAACACGTCTTGGTTTAACCGAAGTTCGTTCTGATTCCAGAACTACTGATTTCAATGAAATAGGTGATATCATTCCCCAGATGAAAGCCCTTACTGCCATAAATCCTAATTCCGTGTTGATACCCGTAACGCGTATTAATGGTGTCACTACCGTACTTGCTGCACCGGAAGGAGATCTCATACCGGGCACTGCGGCGCTTATTAATTTATATGGCTATACGCCAGATCAAATGTTTGGTGGTTTTGAAGGCTTGGTATTGAATTTTCCAAAAGCCGGACGCGAAGGATTAGCAGACCGCAGGAGTGAAGAAGACGTCAAAAAGGCATATGATAAAGCCATAGCGAGGCTTAACGAGGTATGGGATATGGCTGTGCAATATCATCTACTCGATTCGGCAACGAAATCAAAAGGGGTGAAGTATTATCCAGAAATGCAGGCGATGATGGCTGTATTACGGGGCGAAAGGAGCGTCATGGTCGAGGCGAATGCTGCCAAGGACATTCAAGCCGCATTGCAGTGGATCAGCGCCAGGAAAGTGAAGAAGGTAATTTTGACTGGCGTGTCAGAAGGTTGGCGTGTTGCGGCAGAAATTAAAAAGGCGGGTATTCCTGTTATCGTTGGTCCGGTGCTGTCACTCCCTGACCGGGAATACGATCGTTATGACCGAGCCTATTCTAACCCCGGTCTTTTGAAAAAGGCAGGCGTAAAAGTGGCATTGCGTACGAAGCATGCTGAAAATGTAAGAAATCTGCCCTATCATGCTGCTTTTGCTGCAGCGTATGGGTTGGGGAAAGAAGAAGCTTTGCGATCGGTGACCATAGTTCCTGCAGAAATCTTTGGTGTTGCAGACAGATTGGGTTCCATTGAGGTCGGGAAGAACGCAACGCTTTTTGTTTGTGACGGAGATCCTTTTGAGACCAGAACGGCTATTAATCTTGTATTCATCGACGGCTGGAATGTGCCTATGGTAAGCCGGCAGACACAACTGTATGAGGAATTCCTAAACCGTGAACCTGGACTATCCAAGAAGTAATCAGGAATCTAACGCTTTATACTTATATCACCAGGTGGTGACTTTAGCAGTTTAACAGCTTCACGTGAGTTTGTGAATTCGCCAATGAACACTTTTCTTTCCAGGGCTTCCCTTTCAATGGTTATTTGATTTTCTGACTCAGCAGCGGGTATGAGCATGCTGCATAATTTCCGTTTGGTGTCAAATTTTTGGTTGGATCGTGACGCCAACTTTCGTACTTTCCTTTGGTATTTTAAAATTACATAACTATGCAATGGAGAGGCAGAAGACAAAGTTCAAACGTTGATGATCAACGAGGCCGTCGCAGTACGGGCGGCATGGCCTTTAAGGGAGGTTTGGGCACGGTTGCAATAATTCTGGTGATAAGTCTAATCCTGGGTAAGAACCCGTTAAGCCTGCTGCAGGAAATTCAGACGCAATCAGGTTCCATTCCTGCATCACAAAATGTTGACTGGCAACCTTCAGCTGAAGAGGAAGATCTAAGCCAGTTTGTACGCGTGGTGCTGGCAGATACGGAGGACGTCTGGGCCAATCTGATTGACGGCTACCGTGAACCGACACTGGTTATGTTCAGCGGGACGGTACAGTCAGCTTGCGGCTCCGCATCTTCTGCTACCGGACCATTTTATTGCAGCGAAGATGAAAAAGTATACATCGATCTAAGTTTCTATGAAGACTTAAAAGATCGTTTTGATGCGCCTGGGGATTTTGCCCAGGCATATGTTATTGCGCACGAAGTGGGGCATCATGTACAACACCTGTTGGGTATAACTGACAAAGTTCACGCTTCGCGAGGGAGGCTCAGCGAACAGGAGTACAATAAGCTTTCTGTTCGCCTGGAACTGCAGGCGGATTTTTTAGCCGGCGTGTGGGCTAATCATGCCAACAGCATGAGTCAAATACTTGAGCCTGGAGACATTGATGAAGCACTAAATGCTGCCAGTGCTATTGGCGATGATCGATTGCAAATGCAGATGCAGGGGCAGGTCATACCCGATTCTTTTACCCATGGCACATCCATCCAAAGAATGCGTTGGTTTAAGAAAGGTTTTGAGACAGGCGATGTATCTCAGGGCGATACTTTTAATGCTTCCAATCTTTAGCGTGAACGATGATGGTGTGAAATAAGAATGCATGCTTATATTTGGTCTTCATGGATCAGGACGAATATCTATCAGCCTTCGGAGAGGTATTATTGTTTATTGTCGCAGGAATTGTCTTTATTCTTGTCACACTTTTGGTATCGAAATTAATTAGACCGAACCGTCCTAATTCAGAAAAACTATCCACCTATGAAAGCGGTGAGGAGCCCATTAGTTATGCATGGGTTCAATTCAACATCCGTTTCTATATTGTTGCTCTGATTTTTTTGTTGTTTGAGGTGGAAATCGTTTTCCTTTTTCCATGGTCAACCGTGTTTGCCGATAAGGAATTAATAGCGGAAACGAATGGAGCCTGGGGCTGGTATTCCTTCATAGAGATGATAGTATTTATTGGCGTTTTGGCGTTGGGTCTGGCCTATGCCTGGGCAAAGGGCTATCTGGATTGGGTGAAACCAGATCCAACACCTACTGAGTATAAGTCAAGCGTGCCAAAGGAAATGTATGATATGGTGAGTGAAAAATATAAGGATGATAATAAGACATCTTATCAACCAAAACTAAGATAATGGGGTTATTGGATCAACGGTTTGAGAGTGGGGGAGTGATGGTGACGCGGCTTGATGATCTGCTGAACTGGGCAAGACTATCCTCTATGTTTCCCATGACGTTTGGCTTGGCTTGTTGTGCTATTGAATTTATGAGTACAGGAACTACCGTATACGATATGGATCGCTTTGGCATGGCGCCACGGTCGAGTCCTCGCCAGGCTGATGTGATGATTGTGGCGGGTACAGTGACATTCAAAATGGCCGATCGAATTAAGCGGCTGTATGAACAGATGGCGGAGCCTCGTTATGTTATTTCAATGGGCTCTTGTTCGAATTGCGGCGGACCTTATTGGCAGCACGGCTATCACGTCGTAAAGGGAGTGGATCGTATTATTCCGGTTGATGTCTATGTTCCTGGTTGCCCACCGCGCCCCGAGGCATTGATCGGTGGATTCTTGAAACTCCAGGAGAAAATTAGAGGTGAAAGCCTGATGGCACCCGGTGCAATTGAGAAAATTATGAAGAAAGAGAAGGACAATGGCGTCATTTGAACAAATTTTGTCAATCGTTAAGGATTCTTGCAGCTATGCAGAACCCAAGGTAGACGAAAGGGCTACTCCCAAAGGAGTAATACTGTCAAGAGAGGATATTATTCCGGTTGCACGAGCAATGCAACAAAACCCATTATTGTATTTTGACATGCTTTCATGCATTACGGGTATAGACAACGGACCCGAGGCAAGAACGATGGAGGTTGTATACAACCTGTACTCCATTCCATTTAATCATCATTCGACCATTAGAATAATTCTGTCCCGGGATAACCCTGAAGTTGAATCTGTAAGTGGAGTGTGGAAGACAGCGGATTGGCATGAACGGGAAATTTTTGATATGTACGGAGTTGTATTTATCAATCACCCTGACCTGCGAAGAATTTTGATGCCTGCAGATTGGGAAGGTCACCCCTTACGTAAGGACTATACGCATCAGGAGTATTACCGAGATATAAAAGTAAAGTATTAATTCATGCCTACCGACGGGGTGCAATATATATCAAAACCAGGGAATCTGTTTCGCTCAGTTCCAAACAAATTCGATGCGGCGAATTTGCGTTCGGAAGAGATGATTATTAACCTTGGGCCACAGCATCCTTCTACCCACGGCGTGTTGCGCCTCGAGGTATTAATGGATGGTGAAATTGTTAAGGAAGTAGTTCCACATATAGGGTACCTGCACCGTTGTTTTGAGAAACACGCAGAAAATTTGCCCTATAATCAAGTCATACCATTTGTGGATCGGCTGGATTATGTTTCTTCCATGAATAGTGAACATGCCTATGCCATGGGCGTTGAGCGCATGCTGGGTATTGAGCATCAAATCCCAAAACGCGTGGAATATATTCGCGTTTTAGTGGCTGAGCTTAATAGGATTGCTTCTCATTTTATTGCAATCGGAACATACGGTATGGATATTGGTGCATTCACACCATTTTTTTGGCTTATGCGCGATCGCGAGCATATCCTTCGGTTACTGGAATGGGCGTCGGGTGCACGCCTGCTGTATAATTACATTTGGATTGGCGGATTGTTCTATGATCTTCCGGTCGGATTTGAAGATCGATGCCGGGAATTTGTTCATTACATCAAACCTAAGTTGCAGGAACTCGAGACAATTTTGATCGACAACAAAATCTTTATCGGGCGCACTGCTAACGTTGGCGTACTTCCATTGGAGTTGGCCATTAATTGTGGTGTTACGGGGCCGATGTTGCGCGGTTCAGGACTTCGATTTGATCTCCGACGGGTAGATGGTTATTCAGTATATCCTGAACTGGACTTTGAAGTACCTGTCGGTGAGGGGAAAATGGGAACCGTTGGTGATTGTTGGGACCGAACCTCTGTTCGTGTCCTTGAAATTCATCAATCACTTCGCATCATTGATCAATGTTTGGACAAACTTACCGGCGAGTACATTCGCACGCGTGACTTTGATCCCCAGGCATTGATTCCCAAGAAAATCAGACCAAGTGCCCAGGATTTTTACGTCCGCGCAGAAATCCCAAAGGGTGAACTGGGATTTTTCTTCCGGGCTGATGGCACAAGTGATGTTCCATTTCGCTGCAAATGCAGATCGTGCAGTTTCGTAAATCTTTCTGTGCTCCCGGAGATTGCGAAAGGAATCCTGATCGCAGACTTGATTGCCATTATTGGTTCGATTGATGTCGTAATGGGTGAAGTGGATCGATGATTTTGTATCTTCGTTTATGCTAAAAATCCTCCCGCCGGCACAAATCAAAGCACTTGATGCTTACACGATTAAGCATGGTGCTATATCTTCGATCGATCTGATGGAACGTGCCTGCCGGGCATTTACCAAGTGGTTTGCCGAACATTTTAGTGAGTTGTGTACTGTTGGTGTTGTATGCGGCACTGGAAATAACGGAGGTGACGGGATGGGCATAGCGCGGATGTTGAAAGAATTGGGATATCCGGTGAAGGTGTGGGTAGTGAAAGGCTCTGGTCCTGAATCTGCCGACTTCAAAATTAATTTTGATAGGGCAAGGAATATAAAAATTGAAATCCTTCCGCTGGTCAATGACGTTGACGTAGATGAGAAAGTATTTGATGCTTGCGAAATATTGATTGATGCCATCTTTGGTTCAGGTCTCTCAAGGCCGGTAGAAGGGATTTACGCACAGGTCATACATTGTATCAACAAGGCGGAGGCGAAAAGGGTAGCAGTTGACATCCCATCGGGATTAATGACTGATAGTCCTTCTCAGGATCAGATTGTGAAAGCAGACTTTACAATATCTTTTCAGCTGCCCAAACTTGCCTTTTTTCTTCCGGAATGCCATTCGTTTGTGGGGCAATGGACCTTAGTGGACATTGGGTTGCATAAGGACTTTATCAAAGACGCTGACGCTTCTTATTTCTATATTATCCAAAAAGATCTTAGGAAAGTATTGAGGGAAAGATCAACGTTTGATCACAAGGGTAACTATGGTCATGCGCTGCTCATCGCAGGCAGTTTCGGAAAGGTTGGTGCGGCTATCCTTGCTGCACGGGCAGCACTTCGCGCCGGATTGGGGCTACTGACAGTGCACGTACCGCAGTGTGGATATCCTATTCTTCAGGGTTCAGTTCCGGAAGCAATGGTAAGTGTAGACCAGCATGAACATCATCTATCCGCAGTAGCCAACCTCGACCATTACACTGCGATTGGCATAGGTCCTGGTTTGGGCACTGGGCCAGAAACGGTAGCTGCATTTGTGCATATTCTGGAAAATTTTCGTAGCCCCATGGTTATTGATGCTGACGGGCTGAATATGCTGTCTGAGAATAGCGCGCTGTTGCACCTGATACCCGAAGGGAGTATTCTTACACCCCATCCAAAGGAATTTGAGCGGTTGGTGGGAGGGTGGAAGAATGATTTTGAACGGCTTGAAAAGCAAAAGATGCTGGCTGCGCAGCTCAAGTCAATAATTGTCCTTAAAGGTGCATATTCATCTATTGCAGCTCCAGATGGGAGGGTTTATTTCAATTCAACCGGAAACCCTGGTATGGCCACCGGCGGAAGCGGCGATGTATTGACAGGCATTCTTACCGGCTTAGTGGCGCAACACTACGATCCGCTCCAGGCTGCCCAACTTGGGGTATTTGTCCACGGCCTATCCGGGGATTTGGCTGTCCCTGAAATGGGAATAAATAGCCTCATCGCGTCTGATATTATAGATTTTCTGCCCTCAGCCTTCCTGAGGTTACGTAAGCCCTAGGAGATTTTCAGATATATTTTGACAGTATTTTAAACCTTTTGGCCGAACCCTGCATCTAAAGGGCAAATAAACTTTCATAAACAACGCGTTTATGAAAACTTTGGTGTGAAAATTGCCGTATACACTTTAACAAACTAATAGCATGCGCTTACTCTACTTTGTTGTAATATTCTGCACGTTGGCTACAGCCGGGTCTGTCATGGCTCAGGTGCAGGTGGATTATGATTTGGAGCAGGCTGCACGCCACGATCCCTCAAGAACCGTTCAGATATTTCCGAATCCTGCCGTTGAGTTTGTGCATGTTCGCCTGGATCATATAAATTTTGACAAGGTTAAGGTATCTATACACAATATTATAGGTAATGAAATCAACGCAGATACGGAACGCATAGATGAGCATGAAATCCGGATCAGGGTCAAGGATTTTGATGCGGGATACTATCTTCTGGCCCTTAAAGACGATCAGTCTAATTTTCGCGGTACGTATAAATTTCTTAAACGCTAGCAGGTGTTTATCTACGCTTGCAGCAGTTCCTCTAATTTTCTCCCAAATCTTTTGACATCGTCCTCCGTAGTATCAAAGGAACACATTAAACGCACCTCCGAAATACGATCATTCCAGATGTAAAAAAATTGTTCCTGCTGTAATTCAGGAATGATATGTGCTGGCAATTTCACAAAAATTCCATTGGCATCAACAGACTGCGTGATCTCTGCCTTGTTAACCTTTCTAATTTCTTTCTCCAAGAGTTTGGCCATCCTATTCGCATGTTCTGCATTCTTTTTCCAAAGATCGTTACTTAACAACGCGTCAAACTGTGCTCCGATAAATCTCATCTTAGAGTGCAATTGCATGCCCTGCTTTCGCCTGTATTTGAAATCAGCAGCTAGTTTTGGATCAAAGAATAAGATAGCCTCACCAAACATCATCCCGTTTTTTGTACCCCCAAATGAAAGTACGTCAACGCCTGCATCTCTTGTAAAGCGACGAAAATCTTCCTGCAGACTAACCGATGCATTTGAGATTCTTGAGCCATCCATGTGCAGAAAGAGATTATGCTTCTTGGCTACTTTGGAAATAGCTTCTATTTCAGACGTGGAATAAACGGTGGCAAATTCCGTGGATTGAGATATGGAGATAACTTTCACCTGGGGATGGTGCTGATCATCGACCCTTTGAATCCTGTCTTCGATTTCGGCAGGGTAAAGTTTGCCATCTTTTGTGGGTATGGAAATAAGTTTACACCCTGTGAATTTTTCAGGGGCAGTGGATTCATCTACATTGATGTGTGCAAGATCTGTGCAAATAATGGCATGGTAGGACTGTGCAAGCGCACTTAAACCTAATACGTTTGCACCAGTACCATTGTAGGCAAAGTAGACTTCAGTATCATTGCCAAAATAGTCTTTGAATTTTTTGATTGCCTTTTCAGTATACCCGTCGGCGCCATAAGAACCCATGTGGCCTTGGTTAGCCAGTTGAAGGGCTTCCATAATCTCAGGATGGACCCCGGCATAATTGTCACTGGCAAAGGTATGCTTCATTTCCTGTCAATTCAGTTGTTGAACAAACAAAGAACCTTAATTTAGCCGTATATTTCAAAACAATTATAGAAACATGGTAAACATCCTCGTGCCAACAGATCTTTCAGATCTTTCAAAGGTAGCCCTTCAATACGCTATTAAAATTGCGAATAAACTTGATGGAACGATTACCCTATTGCATGTCATAAACATAATACAGCCCACTCGGGCAACCATGCGGCTTCGGTTAAACGCGTTGGAGCAGGAATTGCTGGATATTGCAAGGGAAGATTTGGAAACGCTTTTGAAAGAGGTTTCTAAGCACGTGAAAACCACGGAACCAATAAAGGTTAGAATTGTGAAAGGCGCCTCATTCAATGATACCGTTAAGCGGGAAGCAAAAAAACTGCGCACAGGTTTGATTGTCATGGGGACACGTGGCGCAAGCGGATTGAAGAAGTACGTGCTCGGTAGTAATACAGCATCAGTAATAGAAGTTAGTCATGTGCCTGTATTGGCTGTACCAGAGCTCGGTGATTTTAAGCATTTCAAGAATGTAGTTTATGCCACTGATTTAAAATACATTGAAAATGAACTGAAGATATTGATTCCTTATCTGGAGAGGTTTGATTCAACTGTCCATCTTATTCACATTGCATCAACGCTGAAAGAGGTATCAGCGGTAGAAAAGAGGATCGAAAGTGTGGTAGAACGCTGTGGGTTCAAGAACGTTATCTTCCGTGTTATCGTAAACAAGAATATAGACGAGGCTATTGATCATTATGTTGGCGTGATTAAAGCCGACTTGCTGACCATGTTTACACACGACACGAGTTTCTATGAAAAATTATTTAACCGTAGCATTACCCGAAAAATGGCTTTTCAAAGCAAGGTACCATTGCTGGCGTTTAAGCAACGTGGATAATCAACCTTAAAATTCTGCGTTGCCCGGGTAACGCGGGAAGGGTATAACATCCCGTATATTGGTCATGCCGGTAACAAACTGGATCAGCCTTTCAAAACCCAAACCAAATCCACTGTGTGGTGCTGAGCCAAATTTTCGCAATTCAAGATACCACCATAAATCTTCTTCCGGAAGGTTCAACTCATGAACCCGTGCAAGTATCCTGTCGTATCGTTCTTCTCGCTGCGAACCACCGATTATTTCGCCGATGCCCGGGAAGAGTACATCCATTGCGGCAACCGTTTTTCCATCTTCGTTTTGCCGCATGTAAAATGCTTTAATTTCTGCTGGGTAATTGTAGATAATAACAGGTTTCTTAAAATGCTTTTCAACCAGGAAACGCTCATGTTCGGACTGTAAATCGACACCCCATGAATCGATCACATATTGAAATTTCTTTTTCTTGTTCGGATTAGAATTTTTAAGAATATCAATAGCTTCAGTGTAGGAAAGACGTTGAAAATCATTTTCTGATACAAACTTCAGCCGATCAAAGAGGCCCAGGTCATTCCGTTGCTCTTTGGGTTTAGCTTGCTCTTCTTCTTGCGCACGTTTATTTAAAAAATCAAGGTCTTCGGTGCAGTTTTCTAAAGCGTAACGGACTAAAAATTGCAGAAAGTCTTGTGCTAATTGCATGTTGTCGTCGATGTCGAAGAATGCCATCTCTGGTTCAATCATCCAGAATTCTGCAAGGTGGCGGGTAGTATTCGAATTTTCAGCGCGAAAGGTTGGCCCAAAAGTATAGATTTCGCCGAGTGCTAAAGCATAGGTTTCTCCTTCGAGCTGACCGGAAACGGTGAGGTTGGTTTCACGGCCGAAGAAGTCTTCCTTGAAATTCACGTTACCGTCTTCATCCAGCGGAGGTTTTGTGGGGTTTAATGTCGTTACCCTAAACATGGCACCGGCCCCTTCTGCATCAGAGCCTGTTACAATTGGGGTATGAATATAGAAGAATCCACGGTCGTTGAAGAATTTGTGCACCGCGTAGGCCATAGCATGTCGAATACGCATAATCGCTCCGAAGGTGTTTGTGCGAGACCGCAGATGCGAGATCTCTCGCAAATACTCCAGGCTTGGCCTGTTTTTCAACTGGAGCGGATACTTTTCCGGGTCACAATCGCCCAGGATATCGAGCTTCTTAACCTTTACTTCTACTGCCTGCCCCTTGCCTAACGAGGGTATCAATTCCCCTGCTATGGATAAGCAAGTTCCTGTCGTAATTCTTTTTAGAATGGAATCGGCAAGAGAATTCAGTTCAACTACTGCCTGGATGTTTTGCATAGTTGACCCGTCGTTAATGGCAATAAACTGATTGTTTCGAAAAGTCCTTACCCAGCCGCTTACCACTACGGTCTGACCTGTTGGCTTGTATACCAGGAGTTCTTTTATTTTTGTACGCTTCATTATCTTGTTCGATTTCACACCGGCCGATAATTTGGGAAGGTGGCCATAAAGGATCGCAAAAAACGAAAAAACTTGGGTATTTTCATAGCTTCGGCTCCACTAATGAAGGTTCACAGAACAAAACTACTTGCAAAATTCAGTATCCTCAAAAGGTATGGAATGAGGTCCGGTGACTATGACTATTTTTTTTAACTTTGAGTGTTCCTAAATTTCTTAAAGGAACGTGCACGCATGCAAAAGCTTGGTCTAAACCAGTCATTACAGCAAAAATTATCTCCTCAGCAGATTCAGTTTATCAAGTTGCTGCAGGTTCCAACGGCTGAACTTGAAGGGAGAATTGAAGAAGAATTGGAAATAAATCCTGCCCTGGAGGAAGGAGAAGATCAGGAGAAGCCTGATGAAAGTAATAATGAAGCAGAGGCCGAGGATTTCAAGGAGTCCTCGTCGGGCGATGATGAAGTTGATATTAAGGATTACTTGCAGGACGATGATTACAGTGGCTACAAAATGCAGGGGGATGGAGATGGAGATGAGGAGAGCAGAGAAATGCCGATTCCGATGTCGTCCTCCCTGCACGAGCAATTAATGAGTCAACTTGATTTTCTGGGTTTGGATGAGATGCAATATGCCATTGGTAAGCAGCTGGTAGGCAGTATCGAAAGTGATGGTTATATCCGAAGGGAATTGGATTCTATTGTAAACGACATGGCTTTTTCTCAAGGCATAGAAACAACGGCAGAAGAAGTAGAAGCCGTGCTAAAAAGAATTCAAACATTTGATCCTCCTGGTATCGCCGCGAGAAATTTACAGGAATGTCTATTGCTCCAGTTAGATCGCATGGACAACGGCCATGATATTGATGTAGCTGTAGCCAAGAAGATTATTTCTGAGTGTTACGAAGAGTTTACCAAAAAGCATTACCAGAAAATACAAAAGAAACTCGATACGGAGGATGAAGATTTTGTGCGTGATGCCATGGAATTGATTATTAAACTGAACCCTAAGCCGGGTGGCGGATCCGGTCAGAATGCAACTAAGAATCAATACATCATTCCTGACTACATTCTCACTAATGACAATGGAAAACTGGAACTAACATTAAACAGTCGCAATGCGCCTGATCTTCGTATTAGCCGTTCGTATACAGATATGTTTAAGGCATATGATAAGAGTAACAAAAAGGATAAGAAGCTGAAGGATGCAGTGAGTTTTGTGAAACAAAAACTGGATGCTGCAAAATGGTTTATTGATGCCATCAAACAGCGCCAACAAACCTTGTTGAAGACCATGAAGGCGATTATCGATTTTCAATATGATTTTTTTCTGGAAGGGGATGAGACCAAGCTTAGGCCAATGATATTAAAAGATATTGCGAATATGATTAACATGGATATATCAACCGTTTCAAGGGTAGCATCCAGCAAAGCCATCCAAACGGACTTTGGAATTTATCCATTGAAATATTTCTTCTCTGAGGGGATTGCAACTGACTCGGGCGAAGAGGTAAGCAGCCGCGAGGTGAAACAGATCATTAAGGATATTATCGATAGCGAAGATAAAGACAAACCATTCTCAGATGATAAGCTGGAAACCATCTTGAATGAGAGGGGATATAATATTGCAAGGCGTACAGTTGCGAAATATCGTGAGCAACTGAATATTCCAGTGGCCAGATTAAGAAAGGAGATGTAACGTGAACGTATTGGCCAGAATTGTATCTATTTTGTTTCACCCCCTTTTGTTGGCAACCTATCTGTTTGCCTTATTCTCACTAGCCCTTCCTGCCGGCCTCGATCCGTTGAAAGATGATGGGCATTGGAATTTTGTTTTTCTCATCTTTTGTGTCACTTTTTTGTTGCCGGCGCTCAACATCGGGATCTTCAAAACGTTTGGTTCCATTAAGTCGTTGGCGATGGAAGAAAGACAGGAGCGTGTCATTCCTTTTTCCTTCATTGCGATTTTATATATTGTCGTTACATATTTGTTTTATTCCCGGACGCGCGTGGGACTGAATGATAACCTGCTCAAGTTTCTGATTGTCATCGATATACTGGTGCTGACGGCAACGGTTCTTACAGTGTTTTATAAGATCAGCATACACAGCATGGCCATCTGGGGATTCATCGGCATCCTTTTACCGTTGAACAAAGTTTCTGAGGATGGCGCGCTCTTATATCCAACAATTCTGTCTATCGTGCTGGCCGGAGTTATCATGAGTGCCAGACTCCAACTTCATGCGCATACACCAAGGGAAATAATGGTGGGAGGAATGACTGGATTTGCAGTCACCTTCGCTGCAATGGTTATCATGTTTTGACAAATTCGCAAGGCTATGGAATATAAATTCATATTGTATATGCTGGAAGGCGCGGTAGCCACGGTTACCTTAAATAGGCCTGACGTCTACAATGCACTGAATGACGAAATCACATTTGAACTTCAGGATGTGCTCAAAGTTGTAGCGAAAGATGAAAATGTTCGGGTAGTTGTCCTGACTGGGGCAGGCAGGGCGTTCTGTTCCGGTCAGGATTTGAAAGCGTCATCCGAGCAGCAAGACCGTTCATTTATGGAATCGCTTCATACCCGTTATAATCCTATTATTCGTGCCATGCGAAATATACCCAAGCCTATTATCTGCAAATTAAATGGCGTTGCTGCTGGCGCAGGATGTTCACTTGCGCTCGCCAGTGACATTATCGTTGCCTCCGAGGAAGCGACAATGATTGAAGTATTTGTCAATATCGGTCTGGTGCCTGATTCCGGATCCTCTTATTTCCTGCCGAGGCTTGCGGGTATGGCAAAGGCATTTGAATTGTGCAGTATGGGTAGTAAAGTAACAGCGAAAGAGGCAGTAGAATTGGGGTTGATCAATAAGGCCGTGCGTGTCGATTTGTTGGACACTGCTGTGAAAGTGTATACTGATCACTTTGCAACGGCACCATCTAAAGCCATTGGTCTCATCAAGCGCATGCTAAACAAGTCTGCAACAGCCTCGTTGGATGAAATGCTTAACTATGAAGCGTACTGTCAGGAAATCGCCGGAAAGACTGATGATCATAAGGAAGGGGTTAAGGCATTTATTGAAAAACGAAAACCGGTGTTCTTGGGAACTTGAAATATTTGCGTTTATCCATAAAAGTCTTTCTTTGGAGAAGGCTCCTGAGAACTGAAGAAACGTGTTGAGCAATTGTATAAACTTTTTACCGCTAAGATCTAATCCAATGCACACAACCCGGAGGGAATTTGTAAAACGCTCAACAGTAGGTTTGGGGCTACTAGTATCTCCGGTTTCCGGAGTAAGCTTTACAGCAGAAACAAAGAAGATGAAAGTGGTCTGTGTAGGTGGCCACCCGGACGACCCTGAAAGCGGTTGTGGTGGTACTTTGGCCAGATTAAGCAGGGCAGGGCACGATGTTTCTGTTATTTACCTGACACGTGGTGAAGCCGGCATTGCAGGTAAATCGCACGCGGAGGCAGGAACTGTGCGAACGAACGAGGCAGAAGCGGCGTGCAGTATTTTAAAGGTGAAGCCAATTTTTGCTGGACAAGTAGATGGCGATACTATGGTGAACCGCGAATGGATAGAAAAGATCGCTGGACTTATCAGTAAAGAAATGCCTGATGTAGTATTCACCCATTGGCCTATAGACTCGCACAGGGACCACCAGGCTGCAAGCTTCCTGACCATTCAGGCATGGGTACGGGCGAAAGTGAAATTTGATCTTTATTTTTTTGAAGTATGCGCCGGTGAACAAACCATGGCGTTCAGGCCTACTGATTATGTTGACATTACCGATGTACAGGAAATTAAGCGGGAGGCTCTGTATTGTCATGTAAGCCAGGACCCTCCGGGAATTTATGCATGTGGCCATACCATCATGGAGCAGTTCCGTGGTAGAGAAATGGGAGCGAAGGCCGCAGAGGCATTCGTAAGAATGGCCGGGAGCGGGATGGAATTATAAAAATTAGTATTCCATTTTAAGCTGACCCGCAAAAGCTGCCACATCTGTTGCGTATATGAAAGTTGATCAGGTGCAATTAATCCAAATGAAAAAATATGGAAGAGATACCATCATGTTCGAGGATGTCAAAAATGAATCTATGGAAAATGGATATGCTTCCCTTCTAGCAGGTGAGGCCACCTGGAATACTTACAACACAGTTCCACCATCGGCTGTAAATACGGCTCCGGTACAATAGCCGGAGGCAGGCGAGGCCAGATACAACACCAGGCTTGCGATCTCTTCAACAGTACCCATACGCGCAATTGGCAATTTTGAGACCATTCTATTTAGAATTGCTTCGTTAGACCACAACGCTTCAGAAAATTTAGTCTTGATTAATCCCGGACATATGGAATTCACGCGGATACCATCTTTTCCCCATTCCTTCGCCTGCACTTTGGTGAGCATATTCAAGGCAGCCTTTGAAACGGAATAAAGTCCCAAACCCGGATCCGGCGTGAGCCCTGCAATAGAACTAATGTTGATCACAGCACCACCACCGCGTGTCTTCATGTGTGGATGGGCAAGATTGGCCAAAGCCAACGGTGCTTTTAGATTAACACCCATAATCTTATCGAAAGCCCATTCAGGTGATTCTAAGATTGGACCGTAGACCGGATTGGTTGCAGCATTGTTCACTAAAATATCAATGCCGCCGAATTCAGAAACAACTTTCTTAATAAGGTCTTTGCATGAATCAGTGTCGGCTGCATTAGCGGCAATACCAGTGCATTCTCCTCCTGCCTCACGGATGGTCTTGGCAACCTTGTCTAGTTCTTCCTGCTTGCGTGAATTGATGATAACCCTGGCACCATAAGCTGCAAAGCAATGGGCGATAGCTTCTCCTATTCCTTTGCTCGCACCCGTGATCAGTGCAACCTTCCCAGAGAGGTTAAAGGCTTCTTTGTATTTCATGTTATTGGAATAATCGTACGATGCCATGCTAAATTCCTTACCCTTTGGTACTTGCGCTGGAAATCGAGTACTATGTCTTGCTAGATACCGACAGCCTTGAACTAAATCGGCGCCACAAGTTTCTGTGACGCCGACCCACTTTCAGTTTATGATTACCTGACAAAATCCTTCATCATTCTGTTTTGCTAAACCTGGCTTGGAACAACAAACGGTTCGCGATAAGTCCGTGTTAGCAATTGATCCGCTTCGTCGTCTCCGACAAATCTTTCCGTCTTGGGATCAAAAGTAAGTACCCTGCCTACGCGGTAGGCAATATTACCCAGGTGGGCAAGCCCGGAAGACAAGTGTGCTGTTTCCACCTGCCCATTACAAAGCGATGGATTCTTTGCCACGACGGCATCAACAAAATTCTTGTAATGATCACCACCTTCTTTGCGTGTGGGACCTGGCGTTCTCTCCTTGCCGAGGAAGGTAGAATATTTATTATAGCCGTCCACGACCATGTAGCCCTCGCTTCCATAAAAAATATTACCTATCCCTGTTCCATCTTCCTTGTTTGTATTCCAGGGTCGTACCTCGAATTCAATCATTTTCTTCTGTGACGGATAATGATAGTTGGATGTTAATACTTCAGGCGTCTCCTTAGCATCGTCCCACAAAAACTTTCCGCCGATGGATGTGATTTTTTCAGGCAATCCAACATCGAGGCCCCACATACACAGATCGGTTTCATGGATGCCCTGATTCCCAACGTCGCCATCTCCATAATTCCAATGCCAATGCCAGTTATAGTGCACATAATTCCGGGAGAACGGTCTCATCTCTGCGGGACCAGTCCACAGATCGTAGTCAAGTCCTTCAGGCACAGGCTCCGTACCTTTGTCACCTATATCGGGCCGCCATTTGAAAACAAGACCTCTGGCCATGTATACATTGCCGATCAGTCCATCTCGCAGGTGCTTAATTGCCTCCTGAATAGCAACTGAACTTCGCAGTTGTACACCATGTTGAAAGACGCGCTTATATTTTTTTGCAGCTTCAATGAGCATCCTGCCTTCAAAAATAGTATGAGATCCAGGCTTCTCGACATACACATCTTTGCCGGCCTGCATGGCCCAAATTGCTGCCAGTGTATGCCAATGGTTAGGTGTAGCTACACTAACAGCGTCAATCTTTTTGTTGTCAAAAATCTTCCGCATGTCCTGCTCAACCTGAACTTTCTTTGAATATGTCTTTTCAAAGTCAGCTGACCGTTCTGCGAGAACATTCTTATCCGGATCGCACAAGTACACAACCTGTGCATTTTCCAGCCGCTGAAAGCCTTTGATATGATCCTTTCCCCTGCCATTAACACCCAATACAGCTACCTGTATCTTATCGTTTGATCCAAAGGCGCTTGCAGGGATAATAGTTGGTACGGTGAATAGCGCCGCCGCCCCCGCCGTATTTTTGATAAACTTTCTTCGGGATATGTTATGCTTGTTTTTCATTAATCAGGGAGTTTATTTCTTGGTAATGTATACTGATCATTTCTTTGCAATCATCTTCTGAAACACATCGCGCTGTTCAATCATGGCACTAACTTTATCGTCAGGATCAGTGCGGCATTCGAGCAAAATCCATCCACTGTAGTTCATCTTTACAAAAAGCGCCATCAGATCCTGATAGGGATAGGATCCAATATTCATTTCGCGGACATGGACCGTGTCTCCAAGTCTTTTCTTAACAAGGTTAAAATTGTATTCCAGTCCGCCGCCCAATAAATCCTCATCATTGCAATTCCAGCAGACTACAACAGCTTTGTTGTCTGCGACATCCATGATAGCCTTAATGTTTGGAAGCTCCTGAGTTTCATTCCCGTGAACTTCAAGTCTGATCTTCTGGCCATAATCTCCGGCGATCTTGCCAACCTCGTTCAAAGACCTACCAATCTGCTCGATTGTTTTCTCGTGCGGTATTCCGATATGGAATGCATTTGGCTTAACCTTGACTCCGCTCCCACCAATATCATGGGACAGCTTAATAAACTCCGCAGTCTTTTTTATGGATTCTTTTACTTTGTCTGTTTCCGCGAAATCGTACTGTTGGTTGGTGCCCAGCCCTACAATCTTCACGGGACTATCTGCAAATTTCTTTTTTACTTCAGATCGCTCGGAATCAGATAAAGCGGGCTCAATACCGTGCGCGTGTTCCGTTCTGAGTTCAACGCCAAATATGGATGCTGCTGAGCAATTCTTTATAATCGTTGGTACATCCCAATCCTTTCCCCAAAGGTATGTCACCAACCCCAGCTTCATGTCGGTTTTCTTTGCCAGGCCGGCAACCATTGAAGTAGGAAGAAAACCCAATGCACTCATTAATGCAAGGTTCTTAAGAAAAGCCCGACGCTCTGTTGACGTGATATCCATGGTTTACGGTTTAGAATTACTAAATGTGACTAAATATACAGATCGAAGCCATCTTTTTTACACCGGCGGACCATTTTGTCAAATCTCTCAAATGTACCTGACATGGACGTAACTGCAGAATTCGATCACTATGGAAATACTTGATGGAAATAGCATTGACAAACATGGAGAAAGAAGTAGGCAGTGAAAGCAGGAACAACACCTTTGCCACTTTCCCTACATTCTCATTAATATGGTGCCATGAATGAATGTCTACGCTTCGTTCTAAGCACCTGATCAGGGTAATATATGTACATAAATCAGTGTTGACGCAAACAGAATAGTGGGTCAAAATAGAATCTATCCGTGCTAGTCAGGATTTAAGAGATAAATCTATATTTGTATCAAAATTTAACAAAATGCCAGGAACTGAGCTATTTGGGGCAGAGGAGCGAAAAGAGGTAAATGATGTACTCGAGACGGGTATTCTTTTTCGCTACAATCATGAAAATCAACGAAATAATATTTGGAAGGCAAGAGATTTCGAAGCTGAAGTTAGGAAGGTTACCGGAGCGGAGTATGCCCATGCAGTTTCCAGCGGTTCGACAGCTGTAGCTTGTGCATTGGCAGCGGCCGGTGTGGGTGCAGGCGATGAGGTAATAATTCCACCATTTACGTACGTGGCGTCCAATGAGGCCGTTTTATTTTGCGGGGCACTTCCAGTATTTGCAGAAATTGACGAGACGCTGTGCCTGAGTGCAGAGGGTATTCGCAAGGCCATTACCCCAAAAACCAAGGCAGTGTTACTGGTTCACATGTGTGGCCAAATGGCGAGAATGGATGAGATCATGAAAGTGGTCCAAGAACATAATCTTATTCTGGTAGAAGATGCAGGGCAGGCCTTCGGTGCTTCTTTTCAGGGTAAGGCAGTAGGCCTGTTTGGCAAAACAGGGTGTTATTCTTTCGACTTTTTCAAGATTGCTACGTGCGGCGAAGGTGGTGTGATGGTTACTCAGGATAAACAATGCTACCTCTATGCAGACAGTTATTCGGATCATGGTCACGATCATATCGGCGGAAACCGGGGCATGGAGAGCCATCCTATCCTGGGCTTTAACTATCGTATAGGTGAGATCAATGCGGCCATTGGTTTGGCGCAAACAAGGAGGGTTCCTATGATCGTAAAGAAAAACAATGAGCATAAGCTATACCTTACCAAGGCTTTATCCGCCTTCCCGGGAATTTCATTTGCTGCACTGCCCGATCCGGCAGGTGACTCAGGTACTTTCTTGAATATGTTTTTCGAGGATACGGCTATGGCAGGCAAGGTAGTGAAGCAATTCAATGCCGATGGCGTTACTGGCTTCAACTACTGGTATACCAACATGTATCACTTCATTAATCAGTGGGACCATCTGAAAGGTTTGAAGACTGCTGCAAAGCTTCCAATTCATCTGCTTGGCGCTCCTCAAGATTATCAAAAAATGAGTTTAGCAAAGTCTCAGGAAGTCGTTGGAAGACTCGTTTCATTTGGAATCCGTGTTACGTGGACTAAGGATGAATTGGATTCTCTAGTCGCAAAGATTACCAAATCCGTAAAGGCAGTTCAAATAGCTTAGCAATGCACAAGAATTTTAAGGGGATTGATAAGACCGTATTCGGCAGGGGGAGTTTTGATCAGCTTGGTCAGATACTGGAACCCAGGAGAAATGCCAACGATCATTTCATGGTGTTTATTATTGACAATTATTTTAAGGGTAAGGATTTAGTGAAGCGCCTTCCAAAACAAGCTGAGGATGTGGTAAGATTCATCGATGTGGATCCTCATGAGCCCACCACAGATCAAATTGATGAACTTCGCGATACAATCCTGAAGGAGAATGGGTTGCCTGCCGGCGTTATTGGTATTGGCGGTGGAAGCATTATGGATATTGCCAAGGCCGCTGCGCTGATGTTTACCAACGAAGGCTCATCCCAATTGTATCAGGGATTAAATCTAATTAAGATACCGGGTATATATCATGTGGGCGTGCCTACTATTTCCGGCACAGGGGCAGAGTGTTCCATGACAGCTGTATTGACGGGGCCTGTTAAGAAGCTGGGGTTGAAATGTGAGTGGACCATTTTTGATCAGGTTGTATTGGACCCTGAATTGATCGCGAGTGTACCGAACGACAAATGGTTTTACACCGGCATGGATACCTACATTCACTGCATTGAAAGCATGCATGGAATATTAAATAATGCCTATAGCATGGCATATGGAGAGCAAGCACTTAAATTGTGTCGCGACATTTACCTCGGTGATCAAGCAGGCCAGACCGCTGAAAATGATGATAAGCTTATGGTCGCATCGTTGATGGGAGGTTTGAGTCTTACGTATTCAGAAGTAGGTGTTTGCCACGCACTAAGCTATGGGCTTTCGAAAATCCTGGGTGAAAAGCATTGCTATGCCAATTGCCTGGCTTTTCAACACCTGGGGGATTATTATCCTGAGGGTGTGGCAGAATTCAACAGGATGATGAAAAAGCACAACGTAGTTTTGCCCCAAGGACTGAGTGCTTCCTGGTCGGACCAGGTTATTACAGATATGGCAGAAGTGGCAATTAAACTTGAACACATGTGGAATCATGCAATTGGCACCGATTGGAAGACAAGGATAACCATTAATACAATAAAGGAGCTATTCAAAAGATTTTGATAATGAACAAAAAAACGGTACAAGTAGGAAATATCACGTGCGGTAGCAGTCAGCTATTTCTGATTTCCGGTCCATGCGTGATCGAAGAAGAGATGATCATGATGAAGACTGCGGAGAAGTTAAAGGAGGTTGGGGAGAGGCTCAAGTTGCCAATCATTTACAAATCATCCTTTCAGAAAGACAACCGCAGTTCCGCAAAATACTATGATGGTCCAGGGCTTGACAAAGGCATCAAGATGCTCGCAAAAATAAAAGAACAGTTCGGGTTTCCTGTATTGACCGATATTCATTACCCTGATCAGGCTGCGGCCGCAGCCGAGGTAGTTGATGTATTGCAGATACCGGCCTACCTGTGTATGCAGACTACGTTGGTGGTTGCTGCTGCCAAAACAGGGCGCGTAGTCAACATTAAGCATGGGCAATTTCTGGCTCCCGATAACATGAAGCACCCGACAAAAAAAGTTGAAGATGCTGGCAATACCGGAATAATATTAACGGAGCGCGGTTACACTTTCGGATACAATGACCTGGTGGTAGATCCACGCAGCTTTTATCACCTCAATAACATTGGATATCCTGTGGTGTTTGATATTACCCACAGCATTCGGAAATATGGAATACCCAGTGCCGATGCAAAGGGTGGGGCGAGAGAATTCTTGCCTGTATTATCACGCGCTGGAGTTGCTGCAGGTGTAGACGGTGTTTTTGTTGAAACACATCCGGAGCCTGACAAAGCATTATGTGATGCCGCCAGTCAGTTATGCGTATATGACCTTGAAGAATTCATGAAACCAATTCTTGACCTTCATGCTGTGGAAGTAAAGTACAGGAATTAATATTTACTATCAACCAATCAATTTTTCTTATGGAATTATATCTTGATTCAGCCGATCTCAACGAAATAGAAGAAGCTTTCAAACTCAAATTCTTGGATGGGCTTACGACTACGCCAACCTTCATGCACCGTGGTGGTGTAACAGATATTGATTCGTTGATCGTCAAACTCAGCAAAATTGTTCCGGTTCTGCAGATTGAAGCACTGGGCAAGACAGCTGAAGAAGTGTTGGCAGAGGCGCAGCGCCAACTCGAATTAGGACTTGACCCGAGCAAAACTGTTTTTAAGATACCAGTATCGCTGGAAGGCGTGCGTGCTTGCAGACTTTTGCGCGAGAAAGGGCTGTTGGTGAATGTACACTTGATTTATACCCTCCAGCAAGCCTATATGGCGATGAAGGCTGGCGCTACCTATGTTTGCCCATTGGTGGGTCGCTTGCAGGATCAAGGCCATGATGCGCTGGATTTGGTAGAGCAATGCGTGTGGGCAGTGGATCATTATGGATACGACACCAAGGTAATGTTCTCCTCCGTTCGAAATCCTGAGCATGTGCGGAACGCAATTAATTTGGGGGTTCATACGATTACAGTGCCCTGGAAAGTAATGAAAGGACTAACTGATAATAATTTGACCACTTTAGGCACTGATCAGTTCGTTGAACATACACGTTTGATGACGGTGAAGGTGGGCGATGCAATAAGTAATATTAATCCGGTTGTCAATGTGAAAACATCCCTTGTCGATGCGATCATTAAGATGACTGAATATGGTTTTGGTGCGATCACACTGGTAGATGACAAAGGCGCTGTAGTAGGCATTTTCACGGATGGAGACATTCGCAGAAGGCTTCAAAGCGAAGGCGATGATGCCTTGCACAAAAACATGTCTGATTACACTTACAGTGTACCTCTTTCTGTGCAAGCTACAGATCTGCTAAATGTCGCTAAAGATATTTTTCATCAAAAAAAGATTGACACTATTCTCGTCCTGGATGGTAACAAGCCTGTTGGTATGCTCGATATCCAGGATCTTGCTTGATGGCAGATGTAGCAGAGATATTTACAAAAATGGGGGGGGAGTTTGTTGCTTCTCCATCTTTGTTTGCGGAAAAGTTGTTTCAGACAAAAGCATTCTTGTTCGATTGGGATGGCGTATTCAACGACGGCTCTAAGTTCGGCGATCAGGGCAGCGTGTTTTCTGAGACAGATGCGATGGGCACTAATTTACTTCGATTTGGTTGGTGGCTTCAGCACAAAAAAGTTCCTCCAACGGGTATTATAACCGGAGAAAATAATCCGGCCTCGCTGCAACTTGCTAACCGCGAGCATTTTGATGACATTTTTCTGCAGGCCAAGAATAAAGGATTTGCGTTTGACCATTTTTTGAAGAAACATGCCCTCAAGCCGCAGGAGATATGTTACATATATGATGATGTGCTTGATCTTCCAATTGCTGAGCAAGCTGGACTTCGCGTGCTGGTGAATAGAAAGGGTTCACCGCTGTTTCGCAATTTTGTCAGGCGAATCAATGCATGCGACTACATAACTTTTACCGCTACTGCCTTTGGAGCGGTGCGGGAATCATGTGAGTTGCTGATCGGTGGGTTGGGTAAGTACGATGAGGTAGTTTCAAATCGTAAGGAATATTCGTCTCTGTATCAGGCGTACCTGAATGACAGGGAAATGAAACAGACCTCAGTGCTGTATTGGGAAGCAGGAGAATTCAGCGCGGGGTAAACGACGGTTATACCGAGGATCGATTTGATGGTTTTGCCTAATGCTAAATTAGCTCAGTGTAGACGCCATTAAAAATTCAGGATCTCGCCTCCCAATCAAGTGCCTGCAACATCGCCTTAATATATCCATAGCAAAAAGCGAATGCCTCCTGATTACTTCCGCTGGCGGAATGCGAGGGAACATGATCGGGCATCACCATACCGTCAAAGCCTACATCACGCAATGCCCTTACTACCTGGAAGAAATTCATGTCTCCATTATCCGGATACACTTCTTGAAAATTATTCCATCCGCCCTTGATATTTCGCAAATGAATGTTGAAGATCTGGTTTCGTTCACCCACCCACTTGATAATAGGAAGAATTTCGTTCTTAGGATCTTTTAGCCCTTCAGCGATTGAGCCAATACAAAAGTTAAAGCCATGATAAGGGCTATCCGAAAGTTTTGCAAAACGCTGGATTCCGGCAAATACGTCGGGGCTATCCCAGCGTGATATCCCACGAAAGCCAAGGGGTGTCGGAGGATCTGCGATATGGTTAGCCAACTTGACCTTGTATTCCGTTGCAACAGGGACGATCCTGTCGATCAGATATTTGATTCGATCAAACATTTGATCAATAGAAACATCCCCGGCTATGGTTTTTGGATCGTTTTTCTTAGCAGCTTCTTCATAATTCCATGTACTGTAGGACGCATTGCCGCGTGTGGGGTCCACCGTTCGTGATGTCCGTAGTACGCCATGAATGGTTGTGTTATAATTCAAAACCTTGATCCCAGTCTTTGCAGCAACCTGTATCATTTGTTGGATGATCTCTATTTCTCGATCCCGTTCGGGGCTTTTACCGAGCATGATATTCGGATACAATACTTTGTCGATACCAGCAGAACTTAAGGGAAGATGATAGGCATCCAGGCTGATGCCATACTTTTCGCAGGCTTCTCGCTTACGAAGTGAATCCTCGATGTCCCAGCCGACGCCTTCAATAATCTTTGGCATCCCACCATCAATATTGAATACACCATGCCTTGCCTTAAATTCGAGGTTTTCTATGGTTGTACCACCGGATTGACAACCAACTTTCATGAGAACTTTCTTACCAGTTTGGTTGGCGTCAGGATCCGTTTCAGAAGTCTTCTTATGTTCATATGCCAAAGCAGACGTTGTCAAAGAACTTAACGTAGCAGTACCTACCGATCCTGCAGTGATCGCTTTTACAAATTTTCGTCGTTTCATGATAATGATTTTGGTAATAACCTGACTCCGCAAAGCAAGCGATATAAGCTTCCTCTAAAAGTATCTTCTTGTGAAGTTAGAAACAAACCTGCAAAATTAAAGGTATTTTTCAACGTCTTTTGTAGTGATTTCGTCTCCGCCCATGATCACCAGTCTCTCTATCACGTTTCGCAATTCACGGATATTACCCGTCCAGTTATGCTGCTTCAAGGCCTCCATGGCTTTTACCCCTATACTTTTTTTTCGGGCGCCATATTCGTCTGCTATGTCCTCCAGGAATTTATCCACTAACAAAGGGATATCATTTCTTCTTTCATTGAGTGCCGGCACTTTAATAACGATAACACTGAGCCGATGGTAGAGATCTTCCCGAAACTTATTCTCTTCGATTTCTTTTTTCAGGTCTTTGTTTGTCGCGGCAATTACCCTGACATGCACACTGATCTCTTTGTCACCACCCACACGGGTGATTTTATTTTCCTGCAAGGCGCGCAGTACCTTCGATTGTGCTGACAAACTCATATCTCCAATTTCATCCAGAAAAAGCGTTCCACCTTCCGCTAACTCGAACTTTCCTAGCCGTTGCTTAATAGCAGACGTAAACGATCCTTTCTCATGCCCAAATAGTTCGCTTTCTATAAGTTCAGAAGGGATAGCAGCACAATTTACTTCTATTAGGGCTCCGTCTGAACGCTTGCTTTTCTCGTGTATCCACCGGGCCACGAGTTCCTTGCCTGATCCATTGGGTCCGGTAATCAACACCCGTGCGTCCGTAGCGGCTACTTTTTCAATCATCTCTTTAACCTGCAAGATGGGTTCAGACTCGCCTATCATTTCAAGCTTCTTTGAAATCTTCTTCTTAAGTGTTTTCGTTTCCTTGACCAGCGATGATTTATCAAGCGCATTTCTTAAGGTGATTTCCAAGCGGCCCAGGTCGAAGGGTTTCTGAAGAAAGTCAAATGCTCCTTTTTTTACAGCTTCTACAGCAACATCAATCGTTCCATGGGCTGAGATCACGATAAAATTGGTTGCGATACCCTCTTGTTTGGCTTTTTCCAATACTTCAAGCCCATCCATCTTTGGCATTTTGATATCGCAGAGACAAAGATCGAAACCACCTTGCTCGAGTTTCTTGAGCCCCTCTACTCCATCCCCAGCTTCTTCCACTTCATGGTTCTTTTCTTCCAGAATTTCTTTCAGAACAGATCTGATTTTGCTGTCGTCTTCAACGATCAGAATTTTCGACATTGTGTTACAATTAAGGTCCAAAAATAAAGAACCTGTCAGCCTTTTGAACTGGCAGGTCTTTAAAATAGCAAGCCTGTAAGCCGGGTTCTGTACTCCAACGAGTTAGAGCCCTTATCATTTATCTGGTCTCGCCATCGCTGACGAGATCAATCAGTCTACCCACCCCGATATTCCAGCGAATGCTGAAATTGAACGAGCAGCTCAGGATCGGGGCCTATTTGACTTTTCAACGCGTAAGGTTTACCAAGCACCTGATGTCACCATCAGGCCGGTGAGCTCTTACCTCACCTTTTCACCTTTTCCCCAACGAGTCGGGGTAGTTTGTTTTCTGTGGCACTTTCTGTACCCAATATTATTCGGGTCCTTCCTGTTAGGAAGTACGCTGCCCTCTGTTGCCCGGACTTTCCTCCCCCCGCCTGAGCGGGGAACGATAAGGCGGCTTGTTGGGTACAAAGTTAACGGTTAAAACCGTACAATGCTCATTCCATAGGCCAATCTCCTGGATGAGCTTGCCGAAAACAGCTAGTGAATATCCTGTCCTGTAAGTTTTAATTCATAATGATCCGCCAGTTGTGCAACTTCCTGGATCATCTCTTTCACCTGGTCCTCTGTGACATTGGAAGCCAGGCAGGAAGCCTGAACTTTCAAATAGCCATCTTCCAGGACAAATTTGCTGTAGTCAAAACTTGCATTCTGTTCCATCAAATTCTTAAGATCAAGGGCAGTGGAATACTGGCAAACCTTAGATACAAAAACAGCGCGGTCTCGTCTGGAAACAGCACTGGTTTGCGATACAGCCAGCACAGTTTGAAAGCGGCTGCCATTAATAGGAACAACAACGACGGATTTTGTATGATCGTAGTCCGTATACTGTCCACCGATTTGCTCAGCGTATTGCTCAACATAGTTCATAATATTCATATGCGGTTCTTGGTTAGCTAGTGGGAAGTTATGAAAATAGATGCTTCGATGAAATTAGTGCATCGTTATTTTGCACTTCAGAAATAAAACCCGTGGAATTTTGTGCCTTTGGATGAGAATTCTATGGTTGGGGAGGGTAATTTGATCATACTGGCCAGGAAGATTAGTGTATTCAGCGCCTTGGAGTGTGATTTGATGGCACGAAGATCAAAATCTATTGACAAATAGTATTGACGATAGGGTAGTGGGTATCCCGCCTCTAGATTTTGATCATCGCGAGCATAAACCATCCCTTCGGCACCGTATCCAATGGCAAGGTTCAGCCAGCGCGGAAATCTAAAAAACTTGTCCAAATCAAAAGAAAGCCAGTAAGTTTGGCCGTTGTAGTCTTTAAAAATCTCACTGGGCAAACCGCTACCCAAAACAGAAGGTCTGAGTTGGGCGTAGTCAGTCCGATGAAAAGAAAATTTTGGATAAACACGTATATCATTCCAAAGCCTGGATTGTCCCAGAAAAAAGGCAGCACCTGCGGCATTCGCGATGATGTCGCCAGCCGAAGCACCATATGCTTCCGAAAAACCGTCCATTATTTCAATGGGAAGCATTACACCAAAACCGACCAATGCGCCAATCAGATCTGATTTTTTAGGCTTGACATTACACCATTGTAAAGCTCTGGATGTACCATAACTGAAGTAAAATGCCGAATAGAAATGACCCAGCTTATCAACCTGCTTCCATTCTGCGTTGTCATTGAAAAACTGGAAAGGTTGTCGTCCTGCATCTTTATACCACAGTTCGTTAAGACCAATCAATGCAACGCTGTAAACTGCGGCTGATCCAATAACGAAAGTGTTTAATCGCTTTCGGTTAACCTGAAGGGATGAATCCTCCGGTTGGCTTTGCGTTAACAATGGAAGCAGAACAAAAAATAAAACCAATTTATTCACCGCCATCATCCTCCTTGAGAGCCTCCTTGCTTATTAGCTCTTCATTTTCCTGATCATTTTTCTTTTGTTTTCGCGATGAGGCAAATAGATCCTTGAGTTCGTTGAAACTTTGCGTATGAATGAAACTGGCACCTGTCGTCATGGCTGTTTGGTTTGTTACGGAGGTCAATATCGGATTTACGTTGGTTCGGCTAAACATCTTTACGCGAAGTTTACCATCTGCCGTAAGTTTATAATCCAGGGTCCAATCGCCAGCAAGGGTGGAGGGGCTACCTTGTGATCCCGTCGGTTGGTTACTGGTATTGTTAAAGGTTCCATCTCCGGTAACGCGCAAACGTCCATTCATGAACGTGTAGGAAAACCGTAATTGAAAGGTATTAAATGATTCCTGGTCCATGGATGCGATGTCAACATCAATTTCGAGGTTTTCATCAACCTGGCTCATCCAATAGCTGAGCTGGTTTGACAGCAATTCACTTAAACTGCTTACTACTGATCCACTGGTATTGAACGATTCAGGAGGAGAAAATCTCCTTAAAATAATGAGGCTGAATACCTGTCGTTTGAGCTCCTGCTCATCCAGCTTATTCTTAAAAGCCGTAAATTCGAGATCCAGGTTTACCGAACGTGTCTCAGCTATGATATTCTTGGGTAAATCTTTTGCAGTAATGTCGAAATTAAACTGAGGAGAAAGCATGGGGCCCTCCAATTGGAGTAATACCTGTACAGGATATTTTCGCCTGAGTTGGGGTGTGCTTTGCAATTCAGGATCGTTTATGAGGGGAAGTAAAGATGCCAGCTGATTGTAAGAAGCATTGATATTCATAATGCCCTGGTAAGGATCGCCTATCCATGTGATATTGCTGCCTTTTTTTATCTCAAATTCCTTATTGATTATATCATACAATGTGAAGTTGTACCAACCTTCTGTAAACTCAAACGGGCCAAACATATTGAATTCACCTTTCGTATCAATTTGAAGTTTTAAGTCACCATTTCCGCGCCCTCTAATAATGTCTCCGGCTTTTATGTCAAAAATGATTTCACAGTATGCGTCAGGCGTTACATCAAGGTTTAGTTCAAACGTTAGTCCGGTCAGATTGATCTTTTTGCTTACATTTTTGGTGTATTTCTTTGTATACGTGGTATCCGTAAAATTGGTGAAGCTGATAAAATCCTTTTGGTCTGTGGATGATGCTCCGTTGATAGGGATATAGACCTTTGTATTTTTTTCTGTCCGGGCAGAAGACGTGATTTTCAAATTTGATATAGGTCCCGTGAAATTTACCGTACCCGTCGCATAGGCTTGTCCATAGAATAGGCTATTATCCTTAACGCTTGTATTCAGCACTTGAAGATTTCTAAAGGATGCATCTAGCGCAATTGACATGCTGGAAAAAGCATCATGGGTAATCGCTCCATTCAATTTTCCTTTATTCTGAAAGGAATCGGTCAGTTCGATATCTTTAAAATAAATTGTAGTTGGTGTTAACCCTATGCTCCCGGTCATAAGGTATTTGGTTTTGAGATAGTTGATCATGATTTGGCCGCCGTCCATCTCTCCTTCACCTCGAATTAACGGTTTGTTTATTGCGCCAGTTATCTTAAATTTTCCTGAGATGGTCCCTTCCATCTGGCTAAAGATCTCTTCCAGAAAGGGCTCGAGGATTTTTAAGTTTGCCTTTTCAAGATTTGCAGCAATGTCTATGGGTGATTTCTCGACTGATGGGTTGTACACACCAGCAAGATTTACAATGCGGCTTTGCATTCTGTCAATAGAGAAGTTTATATCGAATTTATTATGTACTGTATCCCATTGATTCTTACCGGTAACGTCACCAATTAAGAATGCGTTAATCGTCAAGTCCTGAATATTAATATCGTTTTGTAATGAAGGGTTACCATAATAATCACTCATCTCTACTTTGGCATCCAAAACACCTTCAAACTTCTTATTGGTCAGAACATTCAGAAGTGACAGATCAAGTTTATGGATAATTAAAGACAGAATTTTGGATGGATCATCTGAAAGTTGGCCACTTATTCCGATTGATTGCTCAGCGTTGGTTAGCGCCATCTTATTAAATCTCCAGTCCTTACCCTTGATAGACAGAAAATTGTCTGGCACAAATTGCCATTCACGTTCCAGTAGTCTGAGGGTTGATGGTGTCATTGAAATCAGGGTGCTGTCTTGCATGAAGTCTACAGCACCTTTTAATCTTATGTAGTTCGATTGCCCTTCATGATCAGCATCCAGTCCAAAATTAATTTTGTTTTTGTCCCAGATTCCTTCTACTAATAAATTCTTTGTTGTCAGTTGAGGGCCTATATTCTGCCGTTCAGAAACCACGGAGGCCATGGCTAACACGCTTGTACTGTCGGCGATTTTGGAAGCAGTTAAATCAACCTCTGTGTTAAGAAAAAGTGTTCCTTTATAGCGCAGGGAATCGAAGCCAGTATACACTTGAAATATAGTGGTGTATCCACTAGTGAAAGTTCCATTAATAGCAGTGTTAGGTGAGAGATCAAGGTCAATGCCCATGAGTGAAACGAATGGCTCGACATTTTTCAAAGTAATATTGATGCTGGCTTGATATGACTTAGGTTTATATGTTTTCTTTTGGTAATAGCCTACAATCTCCAATTCATTATTTCTGATGTTTAGTGAGATTTCTTTGGATAAGATTCTAATATCATCATACAGATCGGATAGGTAGTAAGAACCTTTTATTTCAGCATCGGCCAAAGAGGTTTGAAGAACAACTGATCTGAGATCTTTGTCGCGTTGGGCATCCAGATGAATCGATTCGAGTTTTAGCGACTGATCGTTGTACACTATTTGGAAGTTTTGTAAATCGGCTGTTCCCGTAAGGGAATCTAGCGAAAGACCTTTTGTATTGGCCACGAAATCTGCATGAAGGAAAATAGTTTCTTTTGAAAGGTTTAAGTTGTGCAGGTAAGCAGTGTCCAGTGAAGCCTTAATATTTAAGAGATTTTTGGCTTCGCGAAGGTCTATAGTACCCTCCACTTTGGCCTGTAAATTGGGATCGTTAATTTCCAACAAACCGTCAAATCGTTCTGAAGCAAAGCGTGCGTTGGTGACAATATTCTTATACGTGTATCCTTTGAGGCCAATTGAATGCACATCACCATTCAGCTGGAAGTCTGCAGTGTTTTGTGTAAGACCGGAGCCTTTTAACGTTCCATCCATGTTCACCGTCTGAAAGGTCACAGTATCGCCCAGGTAAGCCCCCAGGTTAAACTCACTCAGGGACAGGCTTCCGCTGTACATTGATCTGTCTACATCTGTTTCATTTATTTTAAAGTTGATATCAGATTTTATTGCACCAAGGTTACCTGAAAAATTTCCCGTGGCAACGAAGTCAGTAGGATATCCCAGAAATTGCCCGTCCATCGAAAGCCTTCCCATAGGCAGAATCCGATTTAGGGTACTCTCATTAAACAGAAAAGAAAGATCATTTGGGTCAATGACAGAATTTTTCAAATTGACATTGATGAATGTCTCATTGATATTGGGCAAACCATCCATATCAAGTGACCCGTAAATATGGGATTTTCCAATGCCAATTTTCATGTTCGAGAATTTGAAATTATCGATTTTTCCGTTGAACGCTCCATCGAGCTTTAGTGGCTGGCCTATTCTTTCAATCCCGGGAGCGAAGTAGGCAACATCTTTGGGATATATTGTTGTGTTTTTGAAGCTTGCGTGTATGTTTACTTTCTCGATCAAATCATTCAGATCGGTTAAACTTCCGTAGGTCAATACAATACTATCAGTAACAATACTTTCGCCAGCATGAAGGTCAAGGTCTATAAACTCCATCGACTTCTGGCACAATCGGAAAAAAGTAGAAAGCTGATTGATGCTGAATTTCGTTTTGAGGTCTTGCGCGATTAGCGTATGAACATTGAATTCTATTGTATCGCCTAAAATCACAAAACTGCTTAACTGCCCTTCATCCACTCCCAGTGAAAAATGATTGTAGTCAAATGCAGTTTTGATACTGTCTCTGTCTTGGTTGACATAAGTAAACTGACTCTGGTTGATGATTGCTTCCCCAATATTTATTTTAGGTGGCTTGCCACCCCCTCCTTTTCCGCCATAGTAGGCATTGATATTTGCTATGAATACATTTATGTTTAAGTCGCGTGCAGTATCAGATTCGTCAATTTTGGTTAGAAAAACATGGGCGCTGTCAAGATAAACGCCATCTACGTTCACATGGTTATCAGAAAATAATTGCGTGAGTTTAAAGTTTATCATAATGCTTTTGGCGCTGATCATTTTATTTCCAGCCGGATCAAAAACGGCAACTTTTTCAAGTTCTAATCGGTCGAACCAAAGCATACGGAAACTTTGTATTGATGATTTGAATCCGGTGTTTTCCGTGAAAGCTTTGAGGAATTTGCCTATAAAAAATTCTTGCACGGGTGGCATTTGCAGCACTAGAAATAACGAAATGAATATAAAAAAAATGAACGTAACCGTGTACGCCAATATTTTCGCTAATCTATTTTTGATAACTTGCCAATTCATTACTTAACACATGCGTTCTATTAT
Source organism: Cyclobacteriaceae bacterium (assembly GCA_029858965.1). Lineage (GTDB taxonomy): Bacteria > Bacteroidota > Bacteroidia > Cytophagales > Cyclobacteriaceae > Chryseolinea. The sequence continues at coordinate 21,304 of JAOUDZ010000003.1, read as the reverse complement.
CCTTGCCATTGAATCTTCGTGCGATGAGACGTCAGCCTCCGTAGTAGTAAACGGCAAGGTACTTAATAATATTATTGCCACACAGGCGGTTCACCAAAAATACGGTGGCGTGGTTCCCGAACTTGCCTCGCGTGCGCACCAGCAAAATATTGTAGCTGTCGTGAAGGAAGCGCTTCAAGGGGCTAACATTAGGCTAACAGACTTAAATGCGGTGGCGTTCACGCGTGGGCCAGGTTTAATGGGTTCTCTGCTGGTGGGTGTATCTTTCGCAAAAGGGTTGTCTTTGGGGCTCCGTATCCCGATGATTGAGATTAACCATATGCAAGCCCACGTGTTGGCACACTTTATCGATGAACCCGTGCCGGCGTTTCCGTTTCTATGCCTGACTGTCAGCGGCGGACACACACAGATTGTATTGGTAAAGGATTTTCTTGAAATGGTAGTAATTGGACAAACCCAGGATGATGCAGTTGGTGAGGCCTTTGACAAGGCAGCCAAGATACTTGACCTGCCCTACCCCGGTGGCCCACTCATTGATGCATATGCCAAACGGGGAAACGATCAAGCCTTCAAGTTTCCAGAGACTATTATGCCAGGGCTGGACTTTTCATTCAGTGGTATTAAGACAGCATTTCTGTATTTTTTGCGTGACGAAAAACAAAAAAACCCTGCCTTCGTTGAGGAAAATCTAAACGATATATGCGCCAGCCTTCAGCAGCATCTGGTCAACATGTTGCTTACGCGTTTAACACAGGCCAGCGACAAAACTGGCATTCGTCAAATAGCTATCGCAGGCGGTGTCTCAGCAAATTCCGGCTTGCGCAAACGCTTGAAAGAACTCGGGGTTGAGAGGGGTTGGAACGTCTATATACCCGCTATTGAATATTGCACAGACAACGCAGCCATGATAGCCATTGCCGCCCATTATAAATATAAGAAAGGAGAATTCTGTGGGTTGGAGACTACGCCGTTGGCGAGAATGCCTCTTTAGGTTAATTTAAGAAACATTTGTATGAGGAAAGTTAGATATGTAAGTTATGAAGGATGTCTTCAGGGTTGGTGACGTACTGGAATACAGAAGGGTTGTGGAACCCAACGATGTTGCTATATTTCAAGATAGGGTTATCCACCCCGTGTGCGCTACCTTTGCTTTGGCCAGAGACATTGAATGGACCTCCCGGCAATTCATCTTGCAGATGTGTGACGCTGATGAGGAGGGCATAGGAACACTCTTGACTATTGATCATAGAAATCCGGCTTTTGTTGGTGAGGAGATTGTGTTTACTGCAAGGATTCATGAACTATTGAGCAATCAGTTAGTCTGTACCTACAAAGCGACAGTTGGAGATCGCTTAATTGCCTCAGGTAAAACCGGCCAAAGAATTTTGAAGCGAGAAAGAATTAATAAGGTATTTACACAAAAATAGACTAAGTGCAGATTATCATGAATTTATGAAACAGCAACGTTTTTCTAATACTGTTAATATAAGAAATCGGCAGGCGGGTTTTGAATATGAGTTGCTCGATAAATATGTAGCAGGAATGGTGTTGATGGGGACAGAGATTAAGTCCATCAGGGAAGGAAAAGTTAATCTTCAGGATGGATATTGCTATCTCAACAATGGTGAATTATTCGTGAAAGGCATTAACATTTCTCCATATGCACAAGGAACCCATTATAATCATGACGCCTTGCGAGAAAGAAAATTACTCTTAAGACGGTCTGAAATTAAGAAACTGGAGGGAAAGGTTGAAAAAGGACTTACCCTTGTTCCCACCAGGTTGTTTATTAATGATCGTGGACTTGCTAAATTGGAATTCGCGTTAGCCAAAGGCAAGAAGCTTCACGATAAGCGAGATAGTATTAAGGAACGGGACGCGAAACGAGAGTTGAGTCGATTGAAATTGAAATAAGAATTCAGGAAAATATTAAAGTAGCTTCTATTCATGGAAATTCTGGATTATGGTGTGTGTCGGCTCAGCGTAGTTCCTGTCCGGGGAGCGGCTAGCGATAAATCTGAACAAGTAACGCAGCTTCTTTTTGGAGATCACTATGAGGTGACAAGCTTTTCAACAAATAATCTATGGTATAAGATTAAAATCAATTTTGATCAATATGAAGGGTGGATCGATAAAAAGCAACACCATTCTATTTCACTTGACTATTTCAAGTATCTCAACAAAGCGGAGTTTAAAATTACGACGGACGTTACCTCAAGCCTACTTTACAACAAGAGTCCGATCGTGATTTTAATGGGAAGCATGATCCCAATTTCCAGCTCTGAATTATTCAAAATGGAAGAGCAGTTCGCATTTAATGGAGAGGCAAAAAATCTGGGCCTTAAAAGGGAGTTTGAATTTCTAAGAACCACATCCTTAAAATATTTGAATGCACCTTACAGTTGGGGTGGTAAAAACCCTTTTGGGATTGATTGCTCAGGATTTGTTCAGATGGTTTTCAAAATTTGTGGCTACCATTTATTTCGTGATTGTGAGCAGCAGGCTAGCCAGGGTAAGTTTATTGAAACCATTGACGAGATAAGACCCGGAGATTTGGTTTTTTTCAGGAATGGGGAAGAGCGGATTAATCATGTGGGCATTTTGCTGGAAGACGATAAGATCATTCACGCTTCCGGTCGTGTCAGAGTAGACCATCTAAATGAGGAAGGCATTTTGAATTTAGAGACGAAAATATACACACACCAATTTTCTCACATTAGGCGCTTTCTCCCCGAATAAGGACTCCTTCAGTAAGTCAACGCGTGAATCTTCCCACTGCCCGCTTTGTTTAGTATCAGGATTGGTTTTATCTTACAAACATGAAACCAAACTTAGGCAAATGGCCAAAGAAGGTTCTGCCTGCCAACGCGGAGGCATCTGTTAATTAATATATTTGTTTTCAGATGAACAGCAGAGTATTAGTGCTTAACCAGGACAATAGTCCACTGATGGTTTGTTCAGTGGAGCGCGCGTTTATTCTTGTTTTTTTGAATAAAAGCGAGATGGTGAGACCGGCGAATGGGTACAGGCTGCGTTCCGTATCACAAAGTTTCCCCATGCCGTCTGTCATTCGTCTGAACCGTTATGTCAACGCCCCATATAAGGGCGTTAATCTTACCCGTCAAAACATATTTAAGCGTGACAACTTTGAGTGCCAGTACTGCGGCACAAGGCGCGACCTGACAATTGATCATGTTGTTCCTCGTGCTAAAGGAGGACTGGATTCCTGGATGAATCTGGTTACAGCGTGCAAACGATGCAATGCGAAAAAGGGTGATTACACACCAGAAGAAGCAGATATGCCACTGCGGAAGAAGCCGTATAAGCCGTCATACGCAATTTTTCTGAAGGATCATTTGAATGGACAAGTCGGCGAATGGGATACCTTCTTAAATGGCCATCATAATCATTGATATTTCATGTTTGATCTTCAACGTAAAACCGCGATAATAACAGGAGGCGGGAGTGGTATTGGCAAAGCTGTCGCAGAATTGTTTGCGGCTAGAGGTGCCGAGATATTTGTTCTCGACTTAAACAAATCAGCCGCCGACGAAACGGTAAAGTTGATAGCGGGTAGTGCTGGAAAGGCTACTGCATTTGCAACCGATGTTTCTGATCAGGCTGGGGTAAACAAGGTTGTTTCGTCAATATCCAAGGATGCAGGTCGTATCGATATTTTGGTAAACAGTGCCGGAATCTCCCACATCGGTAAGCTAGAAAACACTTCAGAGGAAGACTTTAATAGGATTTTTCAGGTAAATATTAAGGGCGTGTACAATGTTATGCATGCAGTAATCCAATACATGAAGTCACAGGGTGGTGGGGTTATTCTAAACTTGGCCTCAGTGGCGGCAAGCCTCGGGATAAATGATCGTTTTGCGTATTCTATGAGTAAAGGAGCAGTGCTCTCCATGACCTTGTCGGTGGCGAAAGACTACCTCAACGAAAATATCCGCTGCAATTGTATATCACCTGCCCGTGTTCATACCGCTTTTGTTGATGGGTTCCTGGCCAAGAACTATCCGGGAAAGGAGAAGGAGATGTTCGAAAAGTTGTCAAATTCACAGCCAATCGGGCGAATGGGAAAGCCTAATGAAATTGCTGCTCTTGCGTTGTACTTATGTTCTGATGAAGCATCTTTTGTTACAGGTTGCGATTATCCTATTGATGGAGGATTTACGAGGCTTAATTCTTAACAGGGCAACATTGATTTTGAATTAATGGATTTTTGCTTTATCCTTATTTTGTCAGAAGTCTATAATGTTTGACATAAAAAAATGATTTATGAAGATTTTGAGATTCGGTGAACCTGGAAAGGAAAAGCCTGGCGTTTTGATCAACAATGAGATAATTGATGTTTCAGCATTTGGAGAGGATTTTGGTGAGAAATTCTTCGAATCAGGTGGTATTGAACGGTTGAGTATCTGGGTTAAGACCAATGCTGGCAAGCAACCAAAGGTCTCGTCAAAGATTCGTTTGGGAGCGCCTTTCGCCAGGCCGTCAAAAATTATTTGCATTGGCCTTAACTATACAAAGCACGCATTGGAATCAAACATGCCCTTGCCAACAGAGCCTATTATCTTTTTCAAAGCTACTACTGCGCTGTGCGGGCCGAACGATGCGCTCGTCATCCCACGAGATAGTGTTAAGACTGATTGGGAGGTTGAACTTGCAGTTGTAATTGGAAAAACGGCATCGTACGTCGAAGAAAAGGATGCCATGGATTATGTTGCCGGATTTTGCCTCCACAACGATTATAGTGAACGCGCATTTCAGCTCGAACGGAACGGCCAGTGGGTTAAGGGAAAAAGTTGCGATACATTCGCCCCCATGGGTCCTTATCTCGTTACGAAAGATGAAGTATTGGATTTCAATAATCTGCACATGTGGTTGAAGGTAAATGGCAAAATGATGCAGGATAATAATACTGATGATATGATTTTTGAAGTTCCTTACCTGGTTAGTTATATCAGTAAATTTATGACTTTGCTTCCGGGAGATATCATATCAACAGGTACGCCGGCAGGAGTTGGTCTCGGATTCAAGCCCCCCATTTTTGTCAAACCGGGTGATGTTATTGAGTTGGGAATTGAGGGATTGGGAGAGCAGCGTCAAGAGGCAAGAAGCTATTCAGTTGGTCTCGATTAGTATACCATTTCAGATATCCATGAGTGCTTGGCATTCCAAAAACGGTTTATTTTGCCTTTAGGTAGTGACCGTGTATTCAGAAAATTGATCGAGAGGATTGGCTTTTTTTTCCGTCAGGTTGAGGACGCAATGATAATCTCGCGGGTTCTTCTTCATCCATCCTTACGAAAGTGGTCACTATCATTGTAGGAATTTCTAAGGACAAATCTAAATTTGTTTATGCAACAACGAAGAGTAGTCGTCACAGGCCTGGGAGCGCTAACGCCACTAGGGAATTCTGTTCCTGAATTCTGGAATAGTTTGGTTCAGGGTAAAAGTGGATCAGCGCCTATCACCAAATTCGATACGGCAAAGTTCAAAACTAAGTTTGCTTGCGAGATAAAGAATTTTGATCCCCTTAACCATTTTGAAAAGCAGGACGTTCGGAAGATAGATCCCTTCACACAATATGCCTTGGTTTCCGTTGATGAAGCACTCAAGGATTCTCGTCTCGAATTGGATAAAATTGATAAGACCAGGGTTGGTGTTATTTGGGGTTCCGGGAACGGTGGTTTTTATACATTCCAACAAGAAGTTATGGAATTCGCAAAAGGCGATGGTACACCGCGGTTTAATCCTTATTTTATTCCAAAGGTAATAGTAGATATAGCCTCAGGATGGATTTCTATCAAATATGGATTTATGGGGGTAAACTTTACTACAGTTTCAGCCTGTGCGACATCGACTACGGCGATCATTGACGCCATGAATTATATCCGGTGGAACAAAGCGGACATAATTGTTACAGGTGGATCTGAAGCAGCCGTAAACCAGGCGGGGATTGGAGGCTTTGGGGCACTAAAGGCATTATCGACGCGGAATGATAGTCCAATGACTGCCTCTCGTCCGTTTGACGTCACACGTGATGGGTTTGTGATGGGTGAAGGTGCAGGGGCGTTGATCCTGGAAGAATACGGTCATGCAAAGGCTCGCGGAGCGAATATATATGCTGAGGTTGCTGGTGGGGGTATGTCAGCGGATGCTTATCATCTGACAGCAACGCATCCTGAAGGAATAGGGGCCTTATTGGGAATGAAATGGGCTCTGGAAGACGCAAATTTGAAACCTGAGGAAGTGGAATACCTTAACCCCCATGCCACTTCTACGCCCGTGGGTGATGAAAGTGAGATGAGAGCAGTTTCAAAATTTTTTGGTCCGCATATTTCCAAGGTGTCTATAAGTGCTACCAAGTCGGCCACTGGTCATCTACTCGGAGGTGCAGGCGCTATTGAATCTATTGTGTGCATAAAAGCGATTGAAAATGGCATTGTACCACCCACTATCAACACGGAACAAATTGATCCGAATCTTCCAGCAGGGTTGAATATCATACTGGCTAAGGCTGAGGAACGGAACATACGTGTTGCAATGAGTAACACGTTTGGCTTTGGGGGACACAATGCATCAGCCGTGTTTACCAAGGTGTGATTAATTCGCCTGTAGGCAAAGGTGCCTTTGTCTATGAGAAATCTAGGTGCCCCTCAAACTATTCATCACTTTATTGGCGAATACAAAGTCGTCCAGCTCTTTTACACCAGAATGTGTAATATCATTTTTGGTGCCTTCCCATAATTTTTCACCTTTATAGATGAACATAATTCGTTCGCCTATTCCCATAACGGAATTCATATCATGGGTTACGACTATCGTTGTGATGTCCAGATCCTCAGAAATGTCCTGGATAAGGTCATCGATAACAATAGAAGTCTGAGGATCGAGACCTGAATTGGGCTCATCACAAAACAAATAGTTTGGTGTGTTGACAATCGCTCGGGCTATACCTACGCGTTTCTTCATGCCTCCACTGATTTCAGAAGGCATTTTAGAATTCACGTTCTCAAGGCCTACGCGTTGAAGACAAAAGTTTACGCGTTCCTGTTTTTCAGCGAGAGACATTTTGGTGAGGACATCTAACGGGAACATAACATTCTTCTCAACATTTTTAGAATCAAACAATGCGCCTCCCTGGAATAGCATCCCGAGTTCCCTTCTGATCTCAATTTTTGTATCACGGTCACTTCCATAGAAATTCCTCCCATCGTAAAAAACCTCACCGATATCAGGCTTCATAAGTCCAACGATTGACTTAAGGAGTACGCTTTTTCCTGTACCGCTGGCACCGATAATCAAATTTGGCTTACCCTTTTCGAAGACGCCGCTAATATGGTTGATGACTAATTTGTCCCCAAAAGATTTTGTTATGTTTTCAATTTTGATCATTGTGCGAGCAATAGTTGGGCTAATAAATAGTCAGCGATCAATACAGCTATTACGCTGGTTGTCACGGCTTGTGTACTCGAAATACCTACTTCCAAAGCACCTCCTTTGGTGTTATAGCCTTTGTATGAAGAAATAGACGCAACCAAAAAAGCAAAGACAAATGATTTTATCAGTGCAAATGTAATTGTAAACTCATTGTAGCTGGATCGAAGCCCATAAACAAAGTCATTTGGTGAAACAATGCCAGTGAGCGTACCGGCAAGATAACCTCCCAGTATTCCACAGACTCCGGCGATAATAACAAGCATGGGATACATCATAAGAGAAGCAATAATTTTAGGTAATACCAGGTATGAAATTGAATTAATTCCCATGACTTCCAGCGCATCGATTTGTTCTGTTATCCGCATCGTGCCAAGACCACTTGCCATGCTGGAACCTACCTTACCTGCATAGATTACTGCGATGATCGTTGGGGCTAATTCCAATACTATCATTTCACGTACCACCTGTGAGATGACATAGTCAGGTATAAAACTACTAACCATATTGAAGGCAGTTTGTACCGTGGTTACCGCGCCCATAAAAGTGGATACCAGTGCTACCAGAAATAATGATCCGATACCGATGCTCACGCATTCCTCCAGCACGAGCTTATAATATGTTATAAAAGTTTCACGGTTGATGAAAACCTGACGAAGAAAAATGAAGTACTGCCCTATATCCCTAATCATATGATGCAATAAACGAGTGCAATTACTACCTTGCGAAAGATACCCAAAAATCTAACATTTAACATTCATGAACAAACTCATCGTAGTGACTGGTGGTACGCAGGGTATTGGACGGGCGGTCATTGAAAAGTTTGCTGCTGAAGGATTTGATATAGCAACGTGCTCACGTACGGTTAAAACGCTGGAAAAACTGGAAGAGGCGATGCGGCGGACTTATCCGACGGTAAAATGTTTCATAAAACAGGCCGACCTCTCAGAAAAGAAACAGGTCATCTCTTTTTGTGAATTTGTCAGGAAGTTGAACAGGCCAGTGGACGTGCTGGTGAATAATGCTGGCAACTTTTTGCCAGGCGAAATCTCAACCGAACCCGAGGGTACCCTGGAGCGCATGATTAATGCCAATCTTTACAGTGCGTATAATACCACGCGAGGGTTACTTTTCCTGATGAAAGAAAAAAGGAAAGGACATATTTTTAACCTTTGTTCTGTAGCAAGTTTTATGGCTTATCCCAATGGTGGCTCCTATGCGATTTCAAAATTCGCATTGCTTGGCTTTTCTAAATGTTTGCGAGAGGAAGTCAAAGCGTTTGGTATACGTGTTACGGCTGTGATGCCTGGTGCAACCCGAACGGAAAGTTGGAATGGAACCAATTTGGAGGAAGAACGATTTATGAGACCAGAAGATGTAGCCGAAACGATCTACAGCGCTAATGCCTTATCAGACAGGAGCGTAGTTGAAGAAATCATTATTCGGCCTCAGCTTGGAGATTTGTAATTTTCCATGCAGTAAGGCTATCTGTTAAAGTAGGGCATAAACAATATCACCTTTTTAAGGTTAAATTTGAAATAAACCAGGAATCAGTGAATTCACAAGTGGCCAGCGCGAAACTCTACTGCAACAACCTCGTTCAGTACAGCCGTAGGAATACAATCGAAGTAAAGATTGGGGATGTTCCAATGGGTGGAGTGCATCCGATTAGAATTCAATCCATGACAACTGTTGATACCATGGATACGCTGGGCTCAGTGGAACAGTCGATACGCATGATAGAGGCTGGATGCGAATACATCAGGATCACTGCCCCTAGCATTAAAGAGGCAAAAAACCTGGAACTCATTAAGCGAGAATTAAAAATGAGAGGCTACACTACGCCACTTATTGCAGATATCCACTTCACCCCAAATGCCGCTGAGCTTGCTGCACGAATTGTAGAAAAGGTCCGTATCAATCCTGGAAATTATGCTGACAAGAAGCGATTTGAGTCAATCGAATACACAGAGGCGTCTTATCAGGCAGAGCTTGATCGTATTCGGCATAAATTCATTCCACTGGTCAAGATCTGCAAGGCGTATGGTACGGCCATGCGCATTGGTACAAATCACGGTTCCTTGTCGGATAGAATCATGAGCAGGTATGGTGATAGTCCTACCGGAATGGTCGAATCTGCACTTGAGTTTCTGCGAATTTGTGAGGATGAAAACTTCTACAATATTGTTCTGTCAATGAAGTCCAGTAACCCTCAGGTGATGGTACAGGCTTATCGGTTGTTGGTGCAAAAGATGGATGAAGAAGGTTTTAAGCCTTATCCGTTGCATCTTGGTGTTACTGAAGCAGGTGATGGGGAAGATGGAAGAATAAAGTCCTCGGTAGGCATTGGAACCTTGTTGGAAGATGGTTTGGGTGACACTATTAGGGTTTCACTTACGGAAGAGCCAGAAGCCGAGGTACCAGTCGCATACGATCTAGCCAGGCGTTATGATACCCGAGCCGGCCATGATTTCATCCCGCCAATTGATCAATATCCTATTACACCTTTTGTCTATAACAGGCGGAAGACAAGGCAAGTATTGAATATCGGTGGGGCACACCACGTGCCTCGCGTTATCGCTGATTTTTCGTTGAAGGATAAAACTACTCCGGCTTCCCTTTATGCGCTTGGGTACAGATACGCTGTTCCACTGGATAAGTGGCACATCACTGACACAGCCTGTGATTATATATTTTTGGGTGATAAACCTATCGATTTCGACATACCGGGAACACTTGGGTTGATTTATAATCATAAAACCTGGGTTAATCAGAAGAGCCAAGAGCGCACATATCCTTTCATTCGTGCAGAGCAGTATGTTCAGGGTGTGGAACTTTCTGATAAACTAAACTTTGTTTATGCCTGCCTTAAAGACATCAGTAATGCGTTGATTGAAAAACTGAAGGCGGACAAAACAGCGGTTTTGTTTATTGATACGTATAACAGCCATGGCATGCCGGAGCAAAGAAGACTGTTTGTGGCATTATTGGAGGCCGGCTGCGAAGTTCCAGTAATTATCGGGAAGGCATACAGGAATCTTTCTCTGGAACAATTGCAGCTTTATGCGGCGACTGACTTTGGTGGATTATTTGTAGACGGACTTGGGGATGGAATATTCATCGCTGCTGAAAACTGTGGTTCCGACAAAAGTATCAATGAAACGGCATTTAATATTTTACAGGCGACGCGGACCCGAATATCTAAAACAGAATACATTTCTTGCCCGTCGTGCGGCAGGACGCTTTTTGATTTACAGGAAACAACTGGAAAAATCAGATCACGCACCAGTCATCTGAAGGGAATCAAGATTGGCATCATGGGTTGTATTGTGAATGGACCGGGCGAAATGGCCGATGCTGACTATGGTTATGTCGGTTCAGGCCCGGGAAGAATTACGTTGTATAAAGGAAAAGAGGTTGTTCGCAAAAATGTCCCTTCGGCACTGGCCGTAGATGAACTGATCAATCTAATAAGAGAGAATGGCGATTGGCTTGAGGCGGCCAATAATGAATGAGTCAGAGGGTTATGCTATTGGCAGTTAATCAGAAATGAATGCGAGTGAAAAAAAATTTCAACAAATCCGCAGATCCGAATCCCAAATTGGAAAAAGGAAATGGTTGGAAAGAATTCTTCACATTGGGTGAAGCTGGGGCTTATTTTTTTCGAAAAAAGGACCCCTCAAGGCCATCGAATATCAACATAAAAATGATGCATGGTATTAACAAAATATCGATCATTATTTTTTTGCTTGGCGTAATCTATATCATAATAAAAAGACTACTGTAATTTGAACATTGAATCATTTAGAAACTTCTGTCTGTCTAGAAAAGGCGCCAAAGAAGATTTTCCTTTTGATGACAATACCATGGTGTTCAAAGTGATGGGGAAGATGTTTGCGTTGGGTGATGTGCAGGATTTTGTGAGTATTAACCTTAAAGTAGACCCTGAAACCGGGGTTGAACTTCGAGAGCGGTATCCATCAGTACTGGAAGGATATCACATGAATAAAAAACATTGGATTACGGTTTTGATGGACGGATCTGTGCCTGACCGATATATCTGCCAATGGATCAATAATTCTTATGATCTTGTTGTGGCTGGACTGACGAAAAGTCAAAAATCAGCGTTAGATTCAAGGTAATTTGATACTCATTTGGTCGTAAATCCCTATTTTTAAAGATATTCCGGGTTAAATTCCTATTTTTGATCGATTTTACCCTATCCATGGCAAGACCATTTTTTGTAATTCTATGTCTTGGCCTATTGCTTTGCGCCTGTACACAGCGATTGATATGTCCTGCATATCAAAGTGCTTTTATCTATGACAAAGATGAGCTGAGGAAGAAATTCAGCTACTTCCTGGAAGATTCAACACCAAAAGTACTAACGGCAAGCAAAACCAGGTATTTGATTGCTGAGCCGGTTTCGTATCGGAAAAAAGTGCGGAGTATGCAAACGGTAGAGATGAAACCGGTTAATGTCATGCTTCCTGATTCGTTGCAGATTGGAGGGGGAGAAGGGTTATTGGGTGAGGATGGCGTTATACTTGGTGCTGAGCTCGATTTGGCAGCTCGTTCTGTAATAGACAGCATCTACATTGAGGATGTTCCGGGAAGCAATACAGCAGAAACTGCCGACAGCGTTTACGTTATTTCCAAAGATAAGGAACTGAGACTTCTTAAATATGATTTTCCAGATAGTCTCATATACGATGAAACAACCGGCAGGTATGTAGCGAAGACGCCGAAATACCTCATATCAGATATCAGGTATAATGTCGAGCAGGATAATTATATGTGGTACTTACGGCGAAGTATCGTATTACCCGACGTCAGACTATCTCAATTGATCCAGGGATATGATCAGGAAGAAGAGCGCAAGAAGGCAAAGAAAGGATTCTTCAAGAACCTGTTCAAGCGGAAAAAGAAGGAATCCGTCGATTCCTCTGCTTTACCATTACCAGTACGAAGCGAAGACGAATTTGACTATATAGATGAAAATGAACAGTCGAAGGCTCCCGTTATTCAGCAGGCCGAGCCGCAAAAGAAAAAGGGACTTTTTTCCTTCATGAAAAAAAAGGATAAAACGGCTAAGCCAGGAGATGATGCAGCTCCCGGTAAAGACAAAAAGAGACAAAAGGCAGACGCCCAACCAAAGGATGAGGAGAAGGATGACGGATTCTAATCAATCGAACAGGGTTAGATTTCCGAATTGATCAGCCGGTGGTGTAGGAATAATAAGGGAAGGGGCATTGGCATTACTATCGTGTATTCGGGGTGAAACTGGATAGTAATTCATCTCTGCAGGGTAGGGAAGTAACGCTTGGATTAAATCCTTTTCATTACTTTCCCTTTCCATCCAGATTTTCTCCGATGCTGGGGTCAAGATCGCTGGCATCCTATCCTGAATAGCATTAACACTTGCATTAGCAGGAGTTGTAATTATTGAAAAAGTATGCAGCTCATTACCTTCTGTATCTTCAAACTCTTCCCATATCCCGGCAAAGGAAAATAGCTCCTGGTCAGCAAGAATAAATCGATAGGGGATTGAGGTTTTCTTTCCGACTTTTTTCCATGCGTAAAAACCGTCAGCGGGTACCAGACATCGAGTTTTCATCATGGCTTTTCTTAGTGCCGGCTTTTCGAGGATTGTTTCAGCCCTTATGTTGATGATTTTTTCGCTTAGCGCTTTGTTCTTTGACCATGCGGGCGAAGTGCCCCAATAAAAAGTGGAAACTCCATGCGGGGTGTCCTGCGTTATTACCGGAAGTAATTGAGTCGGGGCAGCATTGTATCTTGGAATGTATGTATCCAGTACCTCGGAATGAAATCGCTCATGAATCTTTACCGAGGAGGCTGTAATACTATATCGATCTATCATTGCAAATTCTTTTACCCGATGCCAAGGTAAGGAGAATATTTCTTACGTTAAGAAAGAAAGTGCTCTCTCCTCGGACCAATACAATCCGTTTCTATTGAATTGCGCAAACCCGACATGCCCACCATATTTTGGGCTTTCAAATTTCATGAAGACATGATTTTGCAATTGTTTGATAGGATAACATTCTTCACTTAGAAAAGGATCGTTCTTGGCACTTATGAGCAGTGTAGGGATTCTTATTGAATCCAGGAAATGAATGGAACTGCATTTTTTATAATAATCCAGGGCATGATGGAAGCCATGCAACGGGGCTGTGTACCGGTCATCAAATTGTACGAGTGTGTGAATCTTTTCGATGTTTCGTGTGTCAAGACCAGGCATCAACAATGATTTCTGGATCACTTTTTCTTTCAAGCTCTTCAAGAAACGTCTGGCGTAAACCAAATTAGAAGGTTTGGATATCCTCAGACAGCTTGCGTGTAAATCTACGGGTACAGAAAAAACGACAGCCTTTCTAACCAGCGGGGAGGTTTTTCTTTCCCCCAAGTATTTTAGCGTAATATTTCCTCCCAGGCTGAATCCCACTAGATTAATCTCTGTGTATTTTTTCTGAATAGCATGTTGAACAATCCGATCAAGGTCTTCAGTTGCACCGCTGTGGTAGAATCGCAGTTGTCGATTCATCTCCTCGCTGCAGCCTCTGAAATTCCAGGTGAGCACATCGAATTTGTTGAGGCTGCAAGCAAAGGCCATTCCCTTCATATATGCCCGGCTTGAATTCCCCTCCAATCCATGTGATATAATCACTAGCTTTTTCGAATCCTGGCGAAGCCAGTCCAGGTCCAGAAAATCATCATCAGTGGTTTGTATTCTTTCGCGTTGATATGAAACATTATTCACGCGCCGCAGCATTGCAGGGAAAATTGTTTCAAGGTGTGCATTGAAAAGAAGACGTGGCCGATGGTAGTCAAGAATCAAGGTGTACGCAATTACTTGAGATTGGCAACAATCCTAAGGTGAGCGCAGTGGTGTTCTCCATGCCAAGCATATATTGCAATATTACGGTCCATCGGGGTTAGCTTCTTGGTTACAGGATGTAAGAATTCTCGCTTAAAGTCATTTGGGCCAAGATTTTGGAGTAATGAAATCCATTTGTCGTGGAGCGCCTTCAATAGGGCAATGGAAAGAGCCGGGTCAAGTTTTGTTTCAGGGGTTTCAGCCCATGCCTTTTCGTTGTAGGCTTTTATAGTCGGAGTATCCTCTGTAAGAGCCCACTTTGTTCGGATAAACGCATTCATATGACTGTCGGCAAGGTGGTGTACGACCTGTCGGGCAGTCCACCCGCCGGCCCGGTACGGAGTGTCGAGTTGTTTAGTCGTGAATACATTGACGATCTTTTCAACATCCAGCGGAAGCTTCTCAAGCTGGCTAATACAATATTGCATATCCTCTACTGAGTAGACGTCCTTGGGAATGAACCTTCCTGCCGGATAACGTAGTAGTTCATCGTTATTCATGAAATTCTTCCTTAGCTTTTTTGCGCCTGGTTCTAACCCTGATGTTTACCATTTCAATAATCATCGAAAAAACTATGGCGAAATAGATATATCCTTTGGGCACTTCCTTATGCAATCCTTCCAAAAAGAGCATAAAGCCAATCAGGATTAGAAAGCCTAATGCAAGCACCTCCATGGAAGGGTGCTTATTAATAAAATTACTGATTGCCCCGGAAAAAATGATCATGATGCCGATTGAAAGGATAACGGCAATGATCATGATGATGACATATTGCGTCAGGCCTACAGCCGTGAGTATGGAGTCGAACGAAAAGATAATGTCGAGCAGGATGATTTGAAGAATAATTCCTGCCACATTTGTTTTTCCTACTCCTCCAGCCTCAATCGTATCATCTTCACCTTCCATTTCATGGTTTATCTCTCGGGTACTTTTTGCAATCAAGAATAAGCCGCCAAAGATCAGAATAAGGTCTCGACCACTAATGGGCAATTCCTCCTGGAAAATGAAGTTGTCGGGTATCGTGAACAGTGCTTCCTTAAACTTCATTACCCATGTGATTGTCAGCAGCAGGAGTATGCGTACAACCATGGCGAGCAGAAGTCCCATATTTCGCGTTCTGGCGCGTATTTCAATAGGTAATCGGTTGGAAACAATGGAAATGAAGATAATATTATCAATACCAAGAACGACTTCGAAAAACGTTAGGGTCAATAAAGCGAGCCATGCCTCAGCGTGCAGGAAAATTTCCATGTAATGGGTAAGAGGTTATTTAGCTGCTAAAAATAGAATAAGTAATAGTATCCTCCAAAGAGGTTAGAAATTATAAAATTTTAGCGATTTTCTGACGATAAAAAAGCCATTGATCAGCCACACCTCAATAGCAATTGTCTTAAAGACGTATTATGTTGCCCTATTGCCTGGTTGTGACTGCTGAACGCAACGGAGCATATAATGCCATAATTGGGTTGTATCAAGACTCAAATTCTTGCAGAAAAGATCGTAGAGCATTGAGCGATTGTTGCTGATCACCGTCAATAACTCTTAAATCAAGGTCCTTGAAAGGTTCCTTGTCGGCGATTAATCCAGTGGCGGTAACAATTGCTTTTGCAATGATCGGTTTCTTTCTGCCAAAGCCCGGTGCTTTTAACAATTCAAGCGCCTTCATGCGGACCCATTGTTCATTTACTTTTCCTTTGAAAATAATAGCCGCATCGAGATTGCGCAGGTTTTCAACATGCCTGTGGCGAAGATCAAGCAGCTGACCATCAAATGCAGGCATCAGAATATTGAATCCGGCTTTTTCAATAAGTTCTATAAATGGTTTTACAGCATTGTGATCGATTCTATCGTGCATCAAATATATCGCGCGTCCACCTGTTTCCTCCAATATTTTTTTTTCGCTGGCATCCTCAAGTTCTTCGCGAATAATGCTTTTAAAGTCTTCCAGAAGTGTTTGAAGGATTTCGGTACCTTCCTGAACTTCGGCGTCGCGTTTCAGCGTCTCAATGAATTTCTTCTGGCGATCGCTGGCGTTGCTAAGTTTAGGAGATATCCAGATAAGTCGGGAAAAATTTCCCAGTTTTAGTTTTGCGTCAACGCTCTTTTCTACCGCAAGCTTATCTTGAATTTCAAGCACAGAACGGTCCGTCCCATCCGCAATTTTGCCAAAAGCACTTCCTATGAGGTGTATTGAAACGTCGGATACTGACAGGTATTTACGGACAACCCTCTCAAGATTAGTAAGATCTCCTGGAAGCGGATGGATGGGTAAAACCGCGTATCCCAGCCGCTGCAATTCACGACTGATTATATTTCGTTGTACGGTAAGGTCGTCACCGGTTTCAGCTAAATAGATGGTTTTTCGATTATAAATATTTTTTACCGGCAAGGTAGCGGTGCCATGTTTTATTGTTGCGAGTACTTCCCTGATACCATAACTTATATCGATCAGTTCCATCCAATACTGGCGGCCAGCATCTGCCCCAAAGTAATCTATATACTCCCGAATTTCGCCTGAGTCAGGATCTAGTTGGTACATTCGATATTCGGGCAATTCACGCAACTGAGCAGGCTGCTCTTGCAATGATAGTGGAGCTTTGTATACTTTAAGAATCCGCTTACTACTGTCAGGTGAGGATTCAATCTTCTTGTGAAAGGAGTCAAGGTTCTCCAGGCAGCGTTGCGATTGTATAAAATCTTTGGAAAGAATTGGTATCAGAACAGCAACGTTGTCCAGTTTTGGTGAGGTCATGGTATCATACTCGCCTTTGAGCAGGATGTTTGGTTTTTCACCCAGCAACTGCGTTAGCATCACCTCGAGGAATTTCTTGAATTGCAATACCCATCCCACTTCAGCATTGCTTGTGGCAACATTGTCGCGATCGGCAAAAATAATGAGGGCGTCAATTTCAATTGCCATGGTGAATAATTAAGGTCTCTGCTATTAGGTTGTTTGAATACAGAATTTGAGGCTCGTTGTGGTCATGGATCTTAACAGATGACTGATTAATAAGCACCAACAAACTCCCAAATAATGAGGTTTTGAAATCGATATATTCGGTAAAATGCGCTTTCATTCAAATCGCCATTAAAATTGATTATAATCCTCCAAAAAACCTAAGAAGACTAAAGTGGTGCTGAAAAATTAACGTCATTTTTGTTTTTTTGTACCGGGTATTAATAAGGAGCTATCTCCATAGCTTAAAAAGCGATACTTGTTCGCCAGTGCTTGCTGGTATACTTCCCTCCAATCATCTCCTATGAATGCCGCAATTAGTAAAATCAGCGTAGAACCTGGCTGATGAAAATTGGTAATAAGTGCTTCACAACTTTTGAAAGTATAGCCAGGTAAGATATAGATAGAAGTCTCTCCCGAAATACTTGTTATTCTATGATCGTCCATATACCCTAGTATTGCAGTTAATGCGGCCTTGCGTGAAGGCAAATTCCCTTGGAATTGATATGGATCGTGTTGATTGATGATGAATGAAGCCTTAGGATCTTTCAAAAGTTTGACCCCATACCAGTATAAACTCTCAATAGTACGCAATGAGGTTGTTCCAACGGCAGTGACATACTTCGACCGTAGCAGGTTTTCAACATTCTCTCGGCTTACGGCCAGCTGTTCGGTATGCATAATGTGCGCTGCGGCATTCCTGGCTTTTATCGGTTGAAAAGTTCCCGCGCCAACGTGAAGGGT
This sequence comes from Cyclobacteriaceae bacterium, assembly GCA_029858965.1. Classification (GTDB taxonomy): domain Bacteria; phylum Bacteroidota; class Bacteroidia; order Cytophagales; family Cyclobacteriaceae; genus Chryseolinea. Next base: position 3,257 of record JAOUDZ010000003.1, on the reverse strand, counting down.
AACAAAATCGGTTTTAATTTTCTTCTTCCGGAGAGACTCAAATATAGCAGGGGTGAAATGCAACCCAGCCGTTGGGGCTGCAACCGCCCCTTCGCAGCGAGAGTAAATAGTCTGGTATCGCTCACGATCAGCTTCTTCGGCTTCTCGTTTCAGATAAGGTGGCAACGGAGTTTCACCGATAAGGGCTATTACAGTGGCAAAGTTTTGTGCAGTATTCCATTTAAACTTGACTAGTCCATCCGCTTTGCTTGCCAATGTAGCTTCTATGGTCCCACCACGAAACCTACTTATAAGGCTGTCTCCTTCTTTCCATCGCTTAAGGTTTCCTATCGTGCACTTCCAGGTACACGCGTTTTCAGCCTGCATGGCCTCCAGCACCATGGATGATGGCAGCACCGGATTTAACAAGAAGATTTCAATTACAGCCCCTGTACCTTTTTGAAAATGTAACCGAGCTGGAATAACTTTTGTGTCGTTAAAAACCAATAAGCTTTCTACAGGTAGATAATCTGCAACGGAATAGAAGAGTTCATGCTCGATTTGCCCCTTATGATAAACCAACAGCTTCGAATGGTCACGCAAATCCAATGGGTAAACGGCTATTTGCTCCGCAGAAAGGGAATAAATAAAATCGTCGACGTCTAGTTGCATAACCGGGAAAATCCAAAGTTAATTCTAAAACCTTTATTTTCGCTGCATATCCAGCTATATGGCATTGCAAGCTTCCTCATCCAAGAAGGTATTCAAATTTAATTTTAGGGCCCGGACATCACGCGGACCAATGCAGGATAAGACTTCATGGTTTATAAAAATATGGGATGAAAAGGATCCCAGGATTTTTGGCATTGGTGAATGCGGACCGCTGCCTGGCCTGAGCTTTGACGCCATACCTGACTTTGAGGACTTCTTAGCAGAGACTATCCGGAAGATCCCATCACTAAGAAACGTGGGAGCGTTCCCCTATTTATCGTTGCATGAGATTATTCCATCCGGCTTCTCAAGTATCACTTTTGGTGTTGAGACTGCCATATTGGATTTATTCAATGGTGGCAAGCGGATAATTTTTAGAAATGATTTTGTGTCCGGTATGCCTATTTCCATTAACGGACTCATATGGATGGGTGAACGGGAATTCATGATTCGTCAGATAGACCAGAAAATAGCGCAGGGGTTCAAATGTATAAAATTGAAGGTGGGGGGGCTGGACTTTGACCAAGAGTGCGAAGTACTTTCATATATCAGAAAGCGATATTCAGGAGAATATCTAACCATTAGGCTTGATGCAAATGGGGCATTCAGAGAAGATGCGATATCACGTCTGCAAGCACTGGAAAAATTCGACATTCATTCAATTGAACAACCTATCCCGCCCAATCTTCCTCAAATGGAAGAACTTTGTCGTATCTCTCCAGTGCCTGTCGCGCTCGATGAAGAATTAATTGGTAAAGAAACTCACGATGTTAAAGTTAAGTTACTCACCCGGCTAAGACCGCAATTTGTTGTTCTTAAGCCAACCTTGCATGGGGGACTCTCAGGGTGCGCGGAATGGATTGAGGTTGCAAAGCATTTGGGAATTGATTGGTGGATTACGTCGGCGCTGGAATCAAACATTGGACTAAATGCCATATGTCAATTCGCTGCCAATTACCGCTTATCTACTCCACAGGGCCTTGGTACAGGTACAATTTATACCCATAACATTGATTCACCTTTGGCAATCGGTGAAGGTAAAATATTTATAGTCCGGGGACGCAGATGGAATATAACAGATCTAGAATGATGCAATACTGTATATCTACCTGCTTCGACGTCTTGTTAATTGCCAGCTTTCTGAAACAGAATCATGATGGATTTCAATGATTCATTCACTTTAAGAAATCAGCCAATAAGCCATGAAAATGGTGCGTACCTTTTTCCATTTTTACGGAGTATCTGCCATGTCTATAGAATCTAGAACGTATACCTTTTTGAACTTGCTCTACAACATCCTCATCTTCCATTTCCACTTGGTGAAGATTAGCCCCGGCACCTTGGCGCAACTTGCTTTCATCCCATACATAGGACAAGAACGATACTTTTGATTTTGATATCCCGATAGGCCTCACGATGTTGATGGAGAGGCCCCATGGATAGAAATTGAACATCATGTTGGGAAATACCCAGAAGTAATACCCGGCCACCTTCTTGCCATAGTCTGGCGATGAAGTTGGAAATTCAAATACGGCATCGCTTTCTCTTGCTAACCCAATTTGAAGATTAGAATATCGATAAAGTTCAGTAGTGTATTGTCCATAGTCTATCATGTTACTAAGCCCGGCGTGAACATAGGGTATATGAAAACCTTCAAGGTAATTTTCACAGTACAACGCCCAGTGCGCATTGACTATATAATCGTGCGAGAGTTCGGGTCTGTAGTAAAACTCTTCGAAAGGCATCCATCCCACACGTTCCATCATACTGCCAAAAAAATCGTTGGGGCTGTGCGCTTTACGGACGGAGGTGAAAAGCCATTTGCCAAATTGAAACAGCGGAAGTTTAACCAGATTATCTTCATCACTTGGAAAATTTGCTACTTCCTTGAATTCAGGCATTGAAATGAATTTACCATCTAGGTTAAACCTACGTCCGTGGTACTTGCATCGGATGTCATGAAGTTTACAGGGTCTTTCAATGAGAAGATTACCCCGGTGCGTGCAAACATTGGAAATACAATGTAGCTCACCGGCATCATCACGCGAAAGCAGGAGAGGCTCATCCAGGTATTTTTCCAGTAAGGTGACAGGGGTTATCCATCCTGAATCCTTTACTTGGTCATTGTCTCCGACAAAATGCCAGGTTCTGCTGAAAATCTTTTCTTTCGCCAATTCAAAGTATGCAGCTTCAAGATAGAAGTCTGTAGAAATGGTTTTTGCCAGGGCGATATCAGGATCTACTTCGAAAGGTTTCATACAGAAATCATTTTAGGACAGCAAAATACTAAATAGCTGTCGCTTAGCTGACAGTAGACTTTGTAATTAATAGCATAACTTTGTTGTGCTATGAAAAATGCCTCTCCTGTGTTTTATTGGGCCGCGCGCTTGGTAGCGGCTTTTGTTCTGTTTCAGACGTTGTTTTTTAAGTTTACCGGCGCTGAGGAATCCGTGTACATATTTACCACCGTGGGTATAGAACCCTGGGGAAGGATTGCTGTTGGAACACTTGAATTGATTGCTGCCGTATTGTTAATAATACCTGGAACAGCCTGGCTTGGTGGTATC
>JAOUDZ010000134.1 GCA_029858965.1 Cyclobacteriaceae bacterium | reverse complement strand
ACATTGCTATTGCAGCTGGTGGTGGCAGGGGTGCCAAGCCGGGAGGCTGGTATATTGCGTTTGCATTGCAGTAGGGTTAATGTTTATACCTTACAAAAGACTGAGCTGGTTGTATATGAGGTTCAATGATTTTGATCAATAGCCGACTTTGAATGTCCGGAGGAACAGGCCTGCAAAACAGGTCCACGCGTTGTCCTGCCGCAGGGACATAGAACCTCTATTTTGGCATGTTTGGCACCTATTAGCAGATATTGTTGAATATCTCCTTCAAAACAGATAATTTAGATTATCTGCTTAAAATATGATATATTATGACTGGTGTGATTACAGGTGATATCATCCGCTCACGGGAACAAAAAGCGGCAACCTGGATGCGTCTGCTCAAGACTGCCCTCCGTCGCTATGGCCAGGAGACTGTCGATTGGGAAATTTACCGCGGGGATAGTTTCCAACTGGAAGTGAAATCTCCCGAGATGGCTTTGGAAGCGGCCATCATGATTAAGGCGAGCATCAAACAAATGAAGAAGATGGATGTGCGAATGGCCATCGGGGTCGGTGAAAAAAGCCATAGGTCCAGAAAGATTTCGCAGGCAAACGGCAGCGCCTTTGTAAATTCAGGGGAATGTTTCGAAAGCCTGGGTAAAAAGAATCTCGCAATCCGGACACCATGGCCTGAGGTCGACCTTGAGGTAAACCTGTTGCTCGATCTGGCATTGCTCGTCATGGACAAGTGGACCACCAGTTCGGCGGAGATCGTGAGGATTTATGTTGAGCATCCCGACGCGACGCAGAAGGCCCTTGCCAGAAGACTAAAGATTTCTCAAAGCAATATCAGTGGACGTTTGCGCAGGGCAGGCTTTCATGAAATCATGAGGATGAGTGACAGATTTGCAACGCTAATCCAAAAGCACCTATGACCTTGCTGCTAAAGTTCTTCCTGGCGCACATTTTAGGAGACTTTGTTTTACAGCCTGCAAAATGGGTAGCAGAGAAACAGCTGAACAAGTTAGCGTCGCGTTATCTGTACTTTCATGCGTTGGTGCATGCGGTGGCGCTTCTGGTGATGCTGCAATTTGACTGGAAATATTCCATCGGTGTATTGTCGATTGTTGCCTCTCATTTATTAATAGACCTTGCTAAGGCTTACCTAGCGGAGAAAATTAGGACCAGGGTTTTGTTTTTCCTGGATCAGCTGGCACACATTATGGTTATTGTTGTTGTGGCAAGTGCGTACGAACCGATGAACTTGAAACTCGGCGACCTCTACGCATACCCTTCGATCCTGCTGCTGACTGCGATTACGATGCTGACTTTCGTTTCGGCCATCGTGATTAAAATACTGGTTGGTCCCATGCAGCCTCATTCCGCTGATGACGACGAAAAATCCTTGGAGCACGCGGGGCGATATATTGGCATTCTGGAACGCTTGTTTGTTTTTGCCTTCATCGTACTGAACCATTGGGAAGCCGTAGGATTCTTGTTGGCGGCCAAGTCCGTATTTCGATTTGGCGATCTCAGAGACGCACACGATATTAAGCTTACGGAGTATATTTTGATAGGCACGCTGATCAGTTTTGGCATGGCGATTCTCATTGCCGTAAGTTATCAATACCTGTTGAGCCACCATCAAGCTTAGGGTCATTATACAAGAAGAGCGTAACCTAATTGCTTACATATGAAAAATAACCGCAGAAATTTTATTAAAAGAACTTCAGCCATGGCGGTCCTGTCTGCCGCCGGAGCAGGCACTGCATCTGCAACCTTATTGCATGAAGGAAGTTCCATATTTCAACCTGCTGACAAGGAAGTCAAATGGCCCCTTTCTGAGGGAGTTCATACACCCAAGGTGGTATTGGGCTGTCCACTTAATGCAGATGTAAAGCAAATGCGGAGACTAAAACAGATCGGTGTCAATTGCGTAAGCACAGGTGGTTGGAATAACAGGGAGGCGTCAGGCAATCTAAGTCCATGGAAGGTAGACGAATTGCAGGGTTATATGAATAGGTTTAAAGAAAATGGTCTGACGCTAATTAACCTGATGCATCCTGTCGGGATTAATATTGTGTTGGGTCGGGGCGACCGTGATGCTGAAATCGAAGTATTTAAAGAGTCGCTCCGTGTAGCCAGTGTTTGTGGACTGCCCAATGTTGAATATAACTTTTATGTGGACCGAATCGTAGAAGGTTACTATGAGGTTGAGGGACGTGGTGGCGCAGGATTAGCGGCATTCGATTTTGAGAAAGTAAAGGACCTTCCTCCGAAACCGGAGATTGGAAAACATAGCGCTGAAGAGATATGGGCAAACCTTACTTATTTTTTGAAAGCGGTGATTCCCGTTGCTGAAAAACTTGGCGTACGCATGGCGTTGCACCCCAATGATCCTGTTTCTCAAACCAGCCATGGATCAGATCAGATCATGGCCAATGTTGCGGGTTTGAAGCGGCTGATTACTATTGTAGACAGTCCTTCCAACGGGATAACATTTGATTGTGGTGTTACGCGTGAAATGGGTGAAGATCCTGTCGAGGTCTGCAAATATTTTGCTTCACGCGACCGGATCAACCATGTGCATTACCGCAATGTCATTTCTGAGATTCCTTATGATAAGTATACCGAAGTTTTTATCGATGAGGGACAGGTAAATATGTTTGCCGTGATGCAGGAACTTTTTAAGCACGGTTACAATCGTGGGTTGTATCCTGAGCATGCCCACAAGTTGGATTATGACCTGGAAAGTGGGAGTGGCAGCAGATATGCTGGAGAGGTGTTTAACGTAGGGTTTGCCAGGGCGATGATGTATGCGGTGATGTCTTTGGGCTAATTTTCTACAGACATTAGGTCCCTGACGGACAAAGATTGTAGCAATAGGTTTGGGAAACAATGTTGATGCTAAACAGGAGTTAAAGCGAAGGTGATTTAGAATATACTTTCCGAAGTGCTCATGAGTGCATGAAAATGGTTGTTGTTGCCCTGGTTAATGCTGCCTAAGTTGATCAATAAATCATGGGCAAGATCAACTTCGGCAAGGTGGGTGTTGTCCAGCAACTTGTCGTAAACCACAGCATATATTTTGTTGTTGAATTTTACCATGTTCTGAATGTACAACTTGGATGCATCCGTCGCATCAAAACCATCGGGAACCAATGTTGTCAGTAACGCAACCTCGCCGTTGAAGTCTGACGTGTAAATTTTTAGATCCCGTGTTGATATCATGAGTTCAGCATCATTTTCACCAAACACCATCCCCATACCGCAACAAATATCCTGAATTGAAAATAAAGCCTGGGGGATAAACTCTCCAGAGAGATTGAACTGAACAAGACCGGCAGCCTCAGGATTTCTATACCATAAGGTTCCCAAAATCTGGTTATCGGAAGTTACCAACAGGTCGGCAATTCCATACCAATAATCATCAGGATCTGTATTAAATTCAGTTGCTGCCAATGTTGCCGGATTAATGGTGTAAACGACTCCATCCCCGTCGGCGGTTGTGGAGGCATACAACTTTTTATCGTTTGTGTTATAAACCATGCCGCGCAATTGTTGCAAGGCATCACCGTTCAGTGTAACGGTTCCAATCTCTGTTTTCGCCGCGGTAGACGGGTTTACCTTATACAACTTACCCGTATTGCGCTCTGCCACTACAAGAATTTCAGGCAACGGGCCGTCGCTGCTGCATGAAGATAACAGCAACATAGGGAAAGTAACCGCAGCGAGCAGTAGTATGAAGAGCCGTTTTTTCATTGGTTTTTCTTATTGGTGGAAAGATAACAACAGCCAGGTGTTTTCTTGATTTTTCCCAAGATACTTTGTGAAATACAATAAAAATATGCCTTCCTGGTTAAAAGAGCACCACTGAACACAATACAATCGAGCACTATAGCGGGAAATAATGATTCTGCGACTTATATTAGAATTAAAGCACGGCGTATGAGAAAAATAGTCACAATTCTCATAATAGTTGATTTTTTCAGCTCTTGCAACGAAGGAAAAGTAAAAACCAGTATGCGTGAGATAGACAGCGTATTGATGGAACAGGTGGAAGGAGATAACACACCCTCCATTCAATATATTCTTTTCAATAAAGACAGTATCATTAAAAGGTACCACCATGGACTTGGTGACATCCAAGAAAGTAAAAAAATTGATGCGCATTCAACGTATAATGCTTTTTCAGTAACCAAGACCTTTACTGCGTTGGCAATTCTACAATTAGCCGAACAGCAAAAACTGGACATTGAACAACCAATAAGTAAATACCTTCCTGACTTCCCCTATGGAGGAGAAATTACGATACGTCAACTGCTGGCGCATTCAGCTGGCATACCTAATCCTATTCCATTAAGCTGGATACATCTGACAAGTGAGCACAATTCGTTTGACAGAAACGAATTTTTCAAAAAGATATTCGTCAAAAATAACAAGCCCAAATCAAAGCCTAATGAGAAATATTTTTATTCAAACCTTGGTTATGTTCTGCTTGGACAACTTATTGAAGTTGTATCCGGGACAACTTATGAAGCGTACATAAACGAACACATCATAAAAAAACTCGGAGTAGAAACCCATGCTTTAGGATTTGAGATTCAGGACACCGGCATGCACGCCAAGGGTTATCATAAAAAACGAAGCTTTTCCAATTTAATCTTGGGTTTTTTCATTGACAAAGCAAAGTATATGGGGGAACCCGAAGGGAATTGGAAGCCGTTTAAGAATTTCTACGTTAACGGCAGCGCGTATGGTGGTTTGATCGGAACACCTGATGCTTTTGTTAAGTACATTCAGGAACTGCTCAAACCGAATAGTGTTCTTATTACCGATAACTCCAAGAGACTGCTTTTCATTGAAAGTAAGACCAGTGACAACAAGCCAACAGGAATGTGTCTATCTTGGTTTAGCGGAGAATTGAAGGGTAATCGATATTTTGCGCATGCAGGAGGCGGGGGCGGCTATTATTGTGAGATTAGAATCTATCCGGATGTAGGGATGGGAAGCGTTGTTTTCTTCAATCGGACAGGTATGTCGGATGAGAGATTCCTGGACAAGGTGGATAAGGTATATTTTGAGAGCAATTCCAACACATTGGACTAAGCGCAGAAGAAACCAATCACGGAAGAATACCAGATCTTGTGGGCGCATTAAGAAAGGTAAACAAATAAGACTAGAGTCTGATCATTGCTTGATGATTACGACTTCAACCCGATCATTATAATGCGCATGCACGCTGGTTAACGGATAAATCATTTTGTTTCCTCCTTCGCCTATGACCTGAATTCGCTCCGGGGCAATGCCTTGAGAAATCAGATATCCCTTGGCAGAGGCTGCCATCAGCTCAGTGAATTCTTTTGCCGAGGCTGTCTTGATCTGATTATTGATATGGTTTTCAAAAAAATTGTTGCTGGTGCCCAGCGTGATTACAGTGCGCGGACCATTGCCATTGCAGTGTCCGTGGATACGCAGTTTATAGTCATCATTTCCATTCATGAGATCTGCAAGGCTGGCCATTTCAGCTTCAAAGGATGGGTGCATGACCACGGAGTTTGGATAAAAGCTGACACTGCCAAATTCCAGGTAATCGCCGGATAGAATATGTTCAATATGAGAGGATTCAGCCAATTCATCATCGGCTCCGGTGTCAATGGTCGACGCGATGACAGGGTGTTCATTACTGATGGTAGTCTCAAGATTCTTGCTGTTCGGAGCCGGCTCCTCGTTTTCCGGCAGTTTCACCGCTGATGAAGTGTCAAAATAGGTAAGGTTGGGTAGGGCTGCAAGCGACACTTTTATACCAGGCTCAACCGCGGTCTTTGCGTCGCGTTGTTCGATGGGTTCTGTAACGGGCCACTGCATCTTCTCCATAATCTCATTACGAAGACCTTCGATAAACAGCAAGGCTTCTTTATATTCTGTTTCAGCCCTTAAACGGATCATGAATGCCAGTTCCTTCCAACTATCATCGGTCTGCAGGAGATGTCTGTAATATAACTTCTCCAACGGATTGATGACATCCTGCTTGCTGAGTCCTTTATTGTTGACCAGTTCACTTATTGACGAGAGGTATTGCCTGGAATCTGCTTGCGCATAGGCACAGTTGGACAGGGCCAGTAACGTGACCAGCCCTATGGAAAACTTTAGTAGTCTCATAGTGCGGAAGATTTAATATGATACAACGAAGGTAACAACTAAGCCTTTGTGATGGGAACTGCACATCTGAAAATACGATCACTTAACGATTAAATTGTATCACTGTGTGTGATCATTAATTTTTCCCATTGCTTCTTATGATATACAAGAGATGGATTCACCTATTCATTATGCAAGCAAAAGTTGTATGAAGCCTGCGTGCCGGTTGGGGGTACCCGGACATCAAGTGTCATTGTCACGAGCGTTTCTCGACCCATTGGCCAGGAAGGAAGCGCAATTCAATTTATTGGGGAACAAACGCCTCGGGGCTCTGATTGTGCCGTACGAATGCTTCTGCAAATTCACAGTTCAATTCTATTCCCCTGAATCTTTCAATGGTTCTTTGAATGTTTTCATACCAACCAGCAGGATCTTGACTGATGTGGGCCAGGCAGGAATCGCTTTTTTGTTTTATAACCGAGCCTATATTAATGTAATTGGTGGGCGCGAAGTTTTGCGTTTCATATCCCGACGTTACCTCATAATAATAAAGGGCAAATTTTTTCCCCTGCTTAACCCAGGCATTGTGTGTTAAAACGGAGCAAATCTGGTGGTCCCTGTGGCTGTCTATTGGCCAGTGCGTAAATACGATGTCCGGATTTTCTGCTGCAATGAAATTATTTACCTCCGTATAGCGCTGTGTCGTTATTTCAGTATTTCCATCGATTTGTTCCAGGAACGCTGGTCTCGAATGCAAGATCTTGCAGGCTTTCAACGCCTCATCCGTTCTGATTTTCGCTGCCTCTTCGTATGACTTCCCCTGGATACCAGCGCCGCCACGGGTTAAATATGCTGATACCACCGAATGGCCCTGGGAAGCAAACAATGCTATTGCTCCGCCACATCCACATTCCGGGTCACCCGGGTGTGCACCCATGACAATTATTTTTTGTCGGCTGGCGCGGAGATTGCTTTTCCCCGAAGATTTTGAAAAGGCTGGCACGCCAACCAGAGAACCGGCGGCTGACAATCCTGCTATTTCAATCATGTTGCGTCTGGAAATCTTTTTCATGATGGTGCTTTAATTTAGTATGTATTTACATACTGTCCCTTACCGGCGGTGCCCGGTGATTTTCGGAAATCGAGGCTTTCAGGCCCAGGCTTTTCGTGACTTTACATTCAATTTCAGTGCGACTAATGGCAATGAAAAATGACAATCACTCCACCGTGAAATCGCTCTTGATGCCCAATTGTATAAAAAGATTCTTCCGTGCAGCCTTATCTTTCTTCAAAATTTCATGCGCGAATCCAGCGACGATTTCTGCCTGCTCCCTGGGTACAACGATAACCCCGTCACCATCGGCCACGATCACATCTCCTGGATTTACCAATACGCCACCTACCACTACGGGCTTTTGTACCGATTCAATTTCATTTCTTCCGGGCCGGATACCGCGTCCGCGCTTGGACAAGTCCATGTAGACCGGGTTTCTTTGTTTGATTATTTCGTCTGTGTCGCGTACACCGCCGGCGGACACCAGCCCCACGGCACCTTTTTGTTTCCAGATCAGGATGTTGGCTGATCCGGTGGAGCCGGTGTCTCCATCACCCTGGTTATCAATTACAATTACACTACCTTTTTTAAGGTGTGCGGTAAATGGTTCCGTAGATAACTGGCCATACCAATTGCCTTCCCATTTTCTGAATTCTTCAGGCGTCATTTCGCTCGACACTCGCTTGTTTGTGGGGACGTACCTCGCTGTTACAGCGATGCCACAAAACCGATGACTGAAGGTTTCAATGTCCTTCCAGAGTGCTTCAATACGTTGGTCCATGAGGCCCATGTCTCTGAGTCCGGCCATGTCCATGCCATCAGATACGTCGGCTACCCTGAGCGGCGCGTAAAGTGTTAAGATCTGTTCATCTGTTAAACTTTTTGATTCCGGCTGAGCGAAACCTGCCCATGCGGAAAGCACGAGGACTATGGATGCTAGGTTTTTCATAAACACTTAATATTAGAATGCAGTTGAAAATACAGTCTGTAGATAATTTCAGATAAGTTATGAAGGTTCTGGTAGACTATTTTCTGATCACAGGAATTAAATTCATTGATTTCCGCTACTCCGGCCACCATAAGATCCTGTATAAGCACCTCATGCTTCCAGGATTCATTGATGCACACGCATCAATTTACTTCCCGGGAGTCTTGCCTATCGACCCGGGTACAACCGGCATGCGCTCGATATCTGGAATCCTCGGCGGAATGGTCTATTTTTGTAATTCATCAACTTGTATACCATGGCCGTTTTCAACATGCAGCAAATCAAGGAAATCAATGATCTCATTGCGGTCATCGAAAAAGCCGTTAAACCAAAATGCGAGATTGGGGCACACGATAAACCTTCTCTCGCAGCTTTGCTAAAAGCGCAAAATAAAGCAGAGGGTGTTACCTATTTTAAATGCAAAAAAGAATACTCGGATGCCATCATTACACATTTCGTGAAGGAGAAAGGCATTACCAAAAGCCGCTTTCACAGAAATAACCAGTCAAGCATTTTCATTTTGAAATAGTAATTTACTCACACGGGCAATGCTCCTCTGTCGTGCCTGGCTTCTGGCCAAGGTGCGCTTAGGTTATTTAACGTTGTTTCAGCATGCTATTTCCGGTTCTTCTGAGATGTAGATATAATGTGTATTCGACGGTTGGTGAAGTATAATATGCTAGACGCCAGAAGTCGAAGGAATGATGCGTCGAGGAGATCGTCTTAAAATTTCATACCTTCAGAGCAGACATTTATTTACACGCTTCAAACACGATGTTATGAAAAGATGTATTGCTTTAGTCACGAAAGTGGTCTTCTGTTTCTTCCTCATTTTAATATGTCATTTTGCCTGTCTGACGGAAACGAAAGCCCAGTATCCTGGCATAAATGAAGATATTGCCCGGAATCGGCAGGGTGTCTTGATTATTAAAGCAAAGCCGGGGAGCCAGGTGATGGTGGAACAGTTAAGCCACGAATTCTGGTTTGGGTGTGCCATCAGCAATGGTTTTGGTAGCGGCTCAATGTCGGAAGATGATGCCAGGCAATACAATGAAAAATTCCTTAAAAATTTTAACGCGGCTGTAACAGAAAATGCGGTGAAGTGGGGAAATATGGAAACCCGGAAGGGGGAAGTAAACTACGCCGTAGTAGATGCAATTTTAAAGTGGACGGAAGAAAATCATATACCGCTCAGGGCGCACAACCTGTTTTGGGGGATTCCCAACCGTGTACAACCCTGGCTGAAGGAAATGGATGACAACGAACTCCGGCAGACATTACAGCATCGGGCTGAGACAATAACCAAACGCTATAAGGGGCGGTTCGCCGAGTATGATCTCAACAATGAGATGGTACACGGGAATTATTACGAAGACAGGCTTGGTCCTGAGATTACAAAACTGATGGCACAATGGGCACAGCACGGTGACCCTGAGGCAAAACTCTTTTTGAATGATTACGATATCCTGACGGGCAACAAATTAGGTGAATACATGGCCCAGATTCGCAAACTACAGGGACAGCATGTTCCCATTGCCGGGATCGGGGTTCAGGGCCACCTGCACTCGGATACATTCGACCGCCACCAGCTTAAAAATGCGCTGGATTCGCTGGCAATTTTCAAGCTACCGATCCGCATAACCGAGTTCAATATACCCGGCCAGCGCTCAAAATATTATACGGACAAGATTCTTGTGATGACTCCTGAGGAAGAGGAATTGAAAGCAAAAGAGATTGTCGATTATTACAAAATCTGTTTTGCCCACCCTGCAGTGGAAGGTATCTTAATGTGGGGATTCTGGGAAGGTGCTAACTGGATTCCGGTTTCATCCCTGTATAAACGCGACTGGTCGCCGACGCCGGCAGCAGAAGCATATCAAAACCTGATTTTTAAAACGTGGTGGACCAAGGATTCCGGAACTGTAGGCAAGGATGGCGTTTATTCCATTCCTGCATTTTATGGAAAATACAGCGTTACTATAAACGGCATTTCAAAAGAGATTGGTTTACGCAAAGCGGACGGAAAGGCTACTGTAGATTTCAGGTAATCGCTACAGTTTTGCAACGCTTTTTGTTAACGGCGGGTTGCAATTAACCAGCATCAGAAAACTATAGACCGTCGCTGTGTACAAAGTTCCAGTTCTTTCATTAGATTTGGTTAACGCTATCGTGGATACATACCCGTTATGCCTCATGAATGGCATTTGTCAGTACCTCTGCCAACAGTGCAAACGCCAAACCAATTGATCCAAAACAATAGGAGAAAAGCGACAACAGCATATGGACTGTTCCTTGGTCTTCTTAAAAAATGTTTTCTAGAATTAACCGAAAAAAAATGGTTTCATCAGAACAAAAAAGCAAAGCAGTACTATTTCTGAAACTTCATAAAGACAGCGAAATTCTGGTTCTGTTAAACGCATGGGACCCTGGAAGTTCAAAGCTAGTTGCGGCAAATGGACTAAAGGCGATCGGAACAACGAGTATGGGAATTTCTGCCACACTGGGATACCCGGATTGTCAGGCAACACCAGTCACGGAAATGGTTGATGCGCTTGCCAAAATTGTCAACAGTGTTAGCGTTCCTGTTACCGCAGATATGGAGGCCGGATATGGCAAGGATATAAATGAGATTGTGCAAAACGCCGAAATGTTTATCGCAACCGGAATTGCAGGCGTAAACATTGAAGATAGTGTCGCACTTAGTCCGCAATTGTTGGACGAGGCAGAATTTTGCAAAAGAATTGCTGCCATTCGGGCATTGTCAGATTCTTTGGGCTTTCACTTGGTAATCAATGCAAGGACAGACGTATTTATTACGCAATCCGGCGCGCCAGAGCACCGTTTGGCGGAAGTCATCAGACGGGGCAACAGATACCGTGAGGCGGGTGCAGATTGTATTTTTATTCCCGATGTCTCGGAAGAAGATATGATAGCAACGCTGGTGAAGGAAATCAATGCGCCCGTCAATATACTTGTCAACCCTACAAGAGGCTCAGGATTGCCACCTACGATTTCCAGGCTACAGGATCTGGGTGTTGCGCGTGTGAGTTTTGGTTCATCCATCATGAAAGCCACATTAACGATGACAAAAAAGGTCATTTCTGAAGTGATTGAAAAAGGAACGTATAGTGTTTTACTGGAAAACTTAAGCCCGATCCCGGAATCGTTAAAGGCGTATAACATGGCTACTGGCCAGTACAATAAATAGAGATATCATCTCTGC
>JAOUDZ010000034.1 GCA_029858965.1 Cyclobacteriaceae bacterium | reverse complement strand
AGGGGGAGGGGGTATAGGGTATAGGGAATAGGGTATAGGGTATAGGGTAAACGGTATAGGGTATATTAGCAAAAGCATGATTATTCAATTAGATCCGAACATTGCAGCGGCCGACAAGGAGGCCATTGTTGGTAATGTGAAAAGCCTGGGGTATAAGGCTACTGAAGTAAAAACGCAGGAGAAACTGTACATCATCGGCATTGGCAAAAAGGACTTTGACATTCGCTTGCTGGGCCAGATGAAAGGCATCGAAGATATCCATCGTGTGTCTGACGATTATAAGCTTGTTTCCCGCAAGTGGAAAGTTGAACGAACACACATTGATCTTGGAGATCAGGTGATTATTGGAAATGGTTCCTTGTCGCTTATGGCCGGTCCGTGCTCTATTGAAGACGAGGGACAGGTTCAGCAGACCATTGATCATCTTGTGAAGCATGGCATAAGAATCATGCGGGGCGGGGTTTTTAAGCCCAGAAGTTCGCCTTATGCATTTCGCGGTCTGGGTATCGACGGACTGAAGATGTGGTATACCCTTGCGCGAAAGGCTGGTATCAAGATCATCACGGAAGTGATGCAGGTAAGCCAGATCGCGGAGATGTATGATTACGTGGATGTATTTCAGGTGGGGGCGAGGAATACGCAAAACTTTAATTTGCTGGATGAGCTTGGCAAAGTAGATAAAGCAATCATGATTAAGCGCGGTATTTCAGGAACCATAGAAGAATTGCTATATTCTGCGGAGTATGTCTTTGCTGCAGGTAATGAAAAGCTTATGCTCTGTGAGCGTGGAATCCGTACGTACGAAAAAGCAAGTCGCAATACCATGGATCTGAATGCTATTCCGATTCTCAAAGAGAAAACCCATTTACCGGTGATCGCAGATCCATCCCACGGCATAGGTATTCGCGAATATGTGGATCCCATTGCGCTGGCCGCTGTGATAGCAGGTGCCGATGGGGTGATTTACGAAACCCATCAAAAACCTGAGGAAGCTGCTTCTGATGGGCAGCAAACCCTTGACTTTGAAGAATCTGCGCGTTTGATTGACAAGCTAAAGAAAGTGTATGCGCTTCGGGAAAGCTTCTAAATTGAAATTCTGGCACCCTGTGCCTTATGCCCCAAACCTAATCCCCTATTCCTATGACTGTCTATGGCATTAAGAATTGCAACACGGTAAAACGTGCACTTGATTGGTTAAACCGAAATCAAATTGATTTTGAATTTCACGATTATAAGCGGGCAGGAATAACAAAAGAAAAATTAAAGATCTGGAGCAAGCAGGTGGGTTGGGAGAGTCTTGTTAACAAGAAAGGTACTACATGGCGTCAATTGGATGCATCTGTTCAATCAAAGGTTAAAAATGAAGCTGCGGCAATTTCGTTAATGGCAGAGAAGACTAGTGTCATCAAGCGTCCATTGATTGAAGATAACGGCAAAGTTCTGGCGCTGGGCTTCGATGAAGCCGGCTATGAAAAAGCTTTTTTATAAGCGGGTGTGAATCCTGGATTCACGCATGAATCCAATCAATCCCTTTTCTCAATAGTCCCAGCGTTTTTTCCTCTTCCGATGAAGGTTCAGCCTCAAACCGGTATATCCACTCAGCCATCGGGGGAAGACTCATCAAAATTGACTCAGTTCTGCCTTCGGTATCCAACCCAAACTTAGTCCCGCGGTCCCATACCAGGTTAAATTCAACGTAACGTCCCCTGCGGAGATGCTGCCAGTGTTTCTGTTTATCCGTGAAGGGCAACAGATGATTCTTTTTCATGAAATATGTGTATATGGATGCAAAAGATGATCCTACGCTTTTGATAAATTCGAATCGTGAGGCTTTGTTGAAAGGCGCTTCGTCTTTTAGGTAATCGAAAAATATTCCGCCAATACCACGGGTTTCATTTCGATGCCTGATGAAGAAATAGTCATCAGCCCATTTCTTGAATTCCGGATAGTAGGAGGGATCATGTTTGTCGCATACGGATTTGAGCTGCAGATGAAAATACTTTGCATCGGCTTCTTGTATGTAATGCGGCGTCAGATCGATGCCCCCGCCGAACCACCAGGCGCCATTGCTCATTTCAAAATAACGGACATTCATGTGGATGATTGGCACCATCGGATTAAAAGGGTGGATTACAATGGATACACCCGTCGCGAAAAAATCCGGATGTTCACCTGATTGAAGTTTCATGGATTTTAATACGGGTTCAGGGGTTTTTCCCCAAACAGCAGAAAAATTCACTCCTCCTTTTTCAATGATGTTACCGTGGGTAAGCACGCGGGAGACACCACCGCCACCACCAGGCCTTTCCCAGGGATCGTTTTTGAATTCTCCCTTGCCATCCGTCTCTTCCAGCTGCTTGCAAATATCAAGTTGCAGGCTGGTAAACCAATCTCGTATTTCTTCTTTTGCGATCATATAGTGATTAACTATCTCGGCCTTGTCATGGGAGCACCAATCAGTTGTGAAATCCGCAATTTCAGGCTTTCAAAAATAGGTATTAACACCGTATGCGATGCGCTGATTTTGATATTAAAATAAACGGGAAGATTCTGCCGTAGCGGATGGCGTTGGGTGGTGATTAAGAGAAAATAGTAATACATGGAACACAGCTGGCAAAAGTTAGGTTTTTCGCCGCTGCATGTTCCTGCTCATCGCCTGAGGGGTTGCCACACTGGTCATGCTGAAAAGAGAATCACTCCATTACAATCGTTTGAAAAATCATAAATACCTATCTTTAACCAAGTCAATAAACAAGGATGGCTGTTGAAAAGACCGCAAAAGCAAAACGAAACGTAAAGCCCGACATTGAACGGGAAATTCTGCTCAAGGCATACGAACTGATGCTTACCGCTAAGCGAATGTCCGAGACATACGATGAGAACCGTGAGATTTGCAGCAGATATGTCCACAGTACCTCGCGTGGGCACGAAGCCATTCAGGTTGCTGCCGGGCTGCAATTAAAGCCCTGGGATTATGTTTCACCATACTATCGTGACGATTCCATGCTGCTGGGAATTGGACTGGAACCATATGAACTCATGCTGCAACTTATGGCGAAACGCGATGATCCTTTTTCGGGTGGACGGACCTATTATGGACATCCTTCCCTGAAGCAAAAAGGTTTTCCGACAATCCCGCACCAAAGTTCAGCTACCGGAATGCAGGCTATTCCAGCGACAGGGATGGCACACGGACTTTCTTACTTTGAGGGGCTTGGGTTAAAACTGGAAAATCCGCCTGTGGTATTGTGTTCAATGGGGGATGGATCAGTCACAGAAGGTGAAGTGTCAGAGGCTTTTCAGATGGCCGTTCTTAAACGACTTCCCATACTTTACTTGGTTCAGGATAATGATTGGGGAATTTCCGCTACGGGGAAAGAAATGCGTGCGATGGACGCTTATGCCTATGCCGCTGGCTTCAGTGGTTTGGAACGCATGGCAGTTGACGGAGCGGACTTTATCGATGCTTACCTGGGTGTAAAGAAAGCAATCGATTTTGTTCGAAAGAAACGGGCACCTATTCTTGTTCATGCCAGGTGTTCTCTTCTCGGGCATCATACATCAGGGGTTCGAATGGAGTGGTACCGCGGCGGGGATGCCCATGCAATGGCGTTAAAGAATGATCCCATTGAACGACTTGAGACGTATCTGCGGCAGCATGGTGAGTCGGAAGAAGTCCTGCTGCAAATTCAGCTTCTCGCAGCCAACAAAGTATCTGATGACTATCGAAAGGCCCTTGAGTCTCCTGATCCCAATCCGGAAGACTTTGATTCTCATGAATTTGCACCAACCCCGGTGATAACAGAAAAAGGTGAGCGTGCTCCGGAAAATGGTGAAAAGGTGGTGATGGTGGATGCTGCGTTGCATGCTGTCGATGAAATCTTACATGAACATCAGGAAGCCTTATTTTATGGGCAGGATGTAGGCAGAAGGTTAGGCGGCGTGTTCCGGGAGGCGGCAACACTGGCCGAAAAATACGGCGACAATAGGGTTTTCAATACCCCGATTCAGGAAGCCTATATTATCGGATCAACGGCAGGTATGTGCGCGGTTGGCGCTAAGCCCATCGTTGAAATTCAGTTTGCAGATTATATCTGGGCAGGCATGAATCAGTTGGTGGAGGAACTTTCAAAAAGTTGTTACCTGTCGAAGGGAAAATTTCCGATCCAGGCTTTAATCAGGGTACCGATAGGCGCTTATGGTGGAGGTGGCCCGTATCATTCCGGCAGTATTGAATCAGCCTTGCTGAGGATCCGTGGTATTAAGATAGTGTACCCCTCTAATGCAGCAGATATGAAGGGGTTGCTGAAAGCTTCTTTCTACGATCCCAATCCAGTCATAATGCTGGAGCATAAGGGGTTGTACTGGTCCAAAATTCCGGGTACCAAAGAAGCAAAGATGATTGAACCGGATTCGAATTATATCATTCCGTTGGGAAAAGCAAACATTGTGCAGTATGCTCAGGAAGAAAAGGTAAGCATGGGCATGTCGTGCGTGATCATCACGTATGGGATGGGCGTTTATTGGGCGAAAGAGGCTTCAGGCGCTTTTGCGGGGCAGGTAGAGATCCTGGATTTGCGAACCCTCAATCCAATCGACTGGGAAATGATAAAATCATTAGTGGAGAAGCACAACAGGGCCTTTGTTCTGACGGAAGAGCCACTCCTGAATTCATTTGCAGAATCGCTGGCGGGAAGAATCCAAAAGGAATGTTTTACGGACCTGGATGCCCCAGTCTGGACGTTGGGTTCAGCCGACTTGCCCGCAGTTCCACTGAATGCAGCGCTGGAGAAAATGATGCTTCCGAATGCAGACAAAGTTGCTGAAGCCTTGCGTTCCCTATTGGATTTCTGAGTTTTCCACATTGGACAAGACTTCAAGCAGTGCCGTTAGAAAGGAAAGCCGATACCTACATTGTAGATAACAGGTTCTTTATAGTTATAGTATGTACCGTCACTTCTTTCGGTGGCATAGGGTTTCCAGAAGCGAACATTGTCCAATACAAATTTATCACCTTTATCCCGGGCGGGATCATAGGCTTTTAACCCAACATCAAATCGTAGAATCAGGAAGGTGAAGTCAAACCGGAGCCCGAAGCCTGTACCTACGCCAAATTCCTTGTAAAATCTGTTAAGCTTAAATTGTGAACTGTTATCCTGTGTAATGATTCCGTCCTGATCTTTAACATTAAAAGGTCTGAAATTCCAAACATTTCCGGCGTCGATAAAAACAGCACCGTACACGAAGCCAAACAGTCTTTGACGTAACTCAATACTTCCCTCCAGCAAAATTTCAGATGGTCTTTCGATACTGTAATCGAATAATCCATCTGCTACGGGATTTTCACTGAGCCTGGGTTTGGCAGATCCTGTTCCCAGGCGGCGTGGTCTCCAGGCACGAATACTGTTACTACCGCCTGCAAAAAAGAATTTTTCGTAGGGTAAGCTTTTGTTTGCAGCATAGGAGTATGCAAATCCCGAATTGAACCTGTAAGCAATTGTTGTGTTTTTGTTAATCGGATTAATGCGTCTTACATCCAGGCCAACACGAATGTATTTGTAATACTCTAATTCCAGGTCAGTAATAAACTGCGGGTTTATTAAGTTCCAAATCGTGCCACCACTTTCTATTTGAGCTTTAATAAATCCCGAATCATTTTCTTTGTTTCCATAGTTGCGCAGATTCCAGGTCACACTAAAAATTATACTGTTGACAAAAGAGGGTCTAAAGGCATTGATCAGACTATTATTGCCAAGGTCCGCTTGCTGCTTAAGCAAGTCTCTGAATTCGGGCGAAAGATTGGAAGTATCGATGACACCCACATTTATCGGTGTCAGCGAGTAGGATGTCTTCTTTAGGTTTTGCCAGGTATAGGTACCGTTTACTGCGGCAACCGTTCTTCGGTATTCGGGACGGTCGGAATATGAAATGCCGGCTGTAAATTTGGTTTTGGGATTATAGGGTGCAACTTTGATTCTGCGCTCCTCTTTGAGAGGCCAGATAAATTGGGGGAAGGTCAACGATGCATCAATACCGGCCTCGGTACTCTTATACACATTATTTGACTCAGTTGCGGAGGCGACTCCTTCGAACCCAAACCGTCCGCTAAGACCAAAAGTCGCCATGCCTTTAAAGACATTTCGCTTTTTAAGGGACATAATATAGAATGGTCCGGGAAATCCTTGTGTTACATTTACCCCCACCTCATTCGTCCACTCATATCGTGTTAATGGGCTTGCGAAGATGTTGGCAATGAACTTTCCGTCGGACGTATCATAGTTAATGTTTACAAACTTGAAAGCTTCCACGTTACCTAATTGTCGCTGTGTATTGAGTGTTTTTGACCGGCTATAGTCATCCTTCGGCCTTATAAATACGCGTTGGCTAAGGATTCTTAAATTATAGTCTCGGGTATAGTACTTGAACTGAATATCCCGATAGGCCCTGGTCTTTCTTTCAGCTCCTGGAATGTTAGCACCAACGTCTGTGGTAAACGTTACTGTGTCAATATTAAACTGCTTGTGATATCCTCGCTTGGCCGGATCTTTTACGGCAATGATAATCGCTACTTTTCGCTCAGGTGTTCTAAAGGACGTATCTGCCTGAAAGTCTACGTATTGCCGACTGAAATCATAAAACCCATGATCCTTTAGCAATAAATCTATCCTTTCTCGCTCCTTGGTAAAATTATCCTGATTATACCGTGTGCCTTTTCTGATAAAGCTTTCTTTTTCGTTTTCAAGAATTATGCGCAAGATGGTGGTATCCTGCACATCGTAGGATATGGAATCCAAAAAATAAGGTTTACCCGATTCTATTTTATAACGCACCCGAACAAGTTGTAATTTGGATCGGACTTCTTCAGTTACTGATCTTTGAAAGTAACCGTTGGCAAAAAGATAGTCCTGAAACCTTTCCCTGGTTAATCTTGTCTGGCTGCTATCGTAAATGGACAAAGGTTCTCCCCATTGCATCCAGAGATTTCCATTTTCAATAAAGGAATTAATCTTTACGACCTTCTTTTGTTTTTTAAACAAGTATTTGTTAATCTTCTTTTGTGAAGTTTCCTCCGCTATTTTTTTGTCGTACTTACTTTCAACAGCTTCCTTCTTACGAATATATTTCTCCTGATCATATCGTTTGTACCCAAAATAATAGATGCCTACAAGGGAGGCGATAGGCAATCCCAGAATTTTGCGATTAGGTTCCTGGGCATAAAGGTTTCGAAGCGCTTCTTCATCCACATTCTTAGGCGCGTCGATGCTTTGGCGATACAATAGTTTTTCGTTTTCTTTCAGGTGCTTGGTGCCCAAACATCCGGACAAAGTAGCGCCAAGCCCCAGAATTAATAGAATATATTTATTTTTCGAGGCTCTCAAGTGTAAAAGAATGCTATCTAAAGCTAAAATCAAGTTTGTCAAATCCCTGCAAATAAAGAAATACCGTAAACAGGAGCAATGTTTTGTTGTAGAGGGTGCAAAGAGTGTGCTGGAATTACTGAATTCTGATTTTGAGGTTGTGATGGTAGCCGCCACAGCTGAGTTCCTCGCAAAGGCTTCGCTTCAAGGCGTTGCGGATGTTATCGAGTCGACGCCGGCCGAACTTGCGGGTATAGGAGGTTTCCAGACCAATGAAACAGCATTGGCGGTAGGAAAGATGAAGCCAAATTCATCATTTGCAGTAGCGGAAGATGAATTTGCGCTGGTTCTGGATGATATCCGTGACCCGGGTAATCTGGGGACTATTATTCGGACTGCCGATTGGTACGGCATACAAAAAATCATTGCGTCTGAAGAAACTGCTGACTTCTACAATTCCAAAGTAATTACCTCAACGATGGGGTCATTTGCCCGAGTTCATTTGTTTTACACGCCACTGTCCGAGTATTTTCAGGATAGCAGTCATCGGGTGTTTGGTGCTTATCTGAAGGGACAGGATGTTCATACCATAGATTTTGGCAAGGGTGGGCTCATCTTAATTGGCAATGAATCCAGGGGTATTTCAGCAGGTCTCGAAAAATTTGTCACCGATAAAATCACAATACCGAGGTATGGAGAGGCTGAGTCTTTGAATGCTGCGATTGCAACCGCCGTTATTTGCGATAACCTCAAAAGAGGCTGGTAATGACAAGGGCACTGCTACGCTGACTAGAAGAATCCTTCGCTTTTCCGGGCTGCATCTGCTGAAATCTTATCGGCGTTTTCCTTTCCCAAATAGCGATCTATCATGGAGTGGCCGATGTAGATTAATGGGGTGAGCGCAATGGCTACTACGAATTTATAGATGTAATTTGTGATTCCGATCGCAATAATCTGCTTGTTTGTAAAAATTCCGCTGAATGCAATGTAGAGGACCACAAAACTGTCTACGAATTGGGAGACAAGCGTTGAGCCTGTGGCCCGCAGCCACAACATTTTGCTGCCCGTAAACCTCCGAAGTTGCTGAAAGACGAAAACATCGACAAGCTGGCCTATTAAGAATGCTGATAGCGATCCAATGATGATGCGTTGGCCCTGTCCAAAGATCTTATTAAATGCAAAATCGATATTGAAAAAGTTACCTTCAGGGTCTTTGCTATTTGTGTCGATCCAGAAGTCAGCCGGTGACAACCTGATCGTTATAAAAACAACTACAAATGCATAGGCGATTAGCGCCGCCGTGAAATAACTAATACGTCTTACGCCAGGTTTTCCGAAGTATTCATTCACTAAATCGGTGGTGACGAAAACGATAGGCCAGATAACAGCACCAGCGGTAAGGTTGAAATCCATCACGAATCCCATAAGATTCAGGTTAACAGGGTTAAAACCGAATGTGCCTTCTGCTGAAAATATTTTAACGCCTATCATCTCTGCAAGCAGTGCATTGGTTATAAATATGCCGGCAAGGAACACGAATAAACGATGGCGTTTTTCCTGAAGTGAGTTATGCATCGGATTAAATCTAATTAGTCTTGTACGGTGAATTCTTCTCCTTCTATTGCTAGCGCAGTATTTGGAAAAATTGATTTGGCTTCATCCAACAGTGGCGCTAAATCTTTGTAGCGTGCTGAGAAATGCCCTAACAACAAAGTTTCCACCTGCGCAAGCTGGGCCATAGTGGCCGCCTGCTTGGCTGTACTGTGCCATGTTTCCTTTGCTTTGTCAACCTCATCTTCACCGAACGTTGCTTCATGGTACAAGATGTTAACGTTCCTGATTTGATCAATAATATTTTTATCGAACGCGGTATCTGAACAATAGGCATAGCTCCTTGACTTTCGTGGCGAAAGCGTCAGTTCTTCATTGGTATATTCAATATTTCCTGCTTCGTCATAAACATTTTCACCTTTTTTCAAGCTGGCAATTTGTTGGATAAGGAGGCCCGGAGGCAACCTGGATTTGTCAATCCTTCTCGGTTTTATTCTTTCTTTGAAAAGAAATCCGGAACAAGCTACTTTGTGCGACAGCGGGATGGTCTCAACGGTAAGCACATCATCTTCAAAAATAATTTCCCTAACGCCTTTTTCAAGCGGCTGGAAAATGATTTTATAACCTAGTGAAGCATGTGAGTACCGAAGTTGAGTTGTAATAATTTCATCCAATCCCCAATGACTGTACAGGTGCAAATCGTTGACTCTTCCTTGAAGGTGCATCGTGAAGATCAAGCCCATCAAGCCAAGATAGTGATCGCCGTGCAGGTGACTGATGAAAATATGATTGAGCCGGTGAAAATTTACTCTCTTACGCATCAGTTGCATCTGTGTGGCTTCACCGCAATCCACAAGAAAAGACCGGCCTTGCATTTCAATGAATTGCGATGAAGTATGCCTCCCATATGCAGGCACGGCGCCACTTGAACCAAGTATGATAATTCTAAAACTCAAATCAATTCACGTAAGCAAAGCTGTAAACAAAAAACCAAAGCTTGATAGGCTTTGGTTTTCTGATATGTAGATTATTACACTAATTTCCGTCAGAGTTTTTTAAATCCTTCTCGATTTCGTGCATGAAGACTGCATCAATACCCTCTTCAACCTTAGGCAATATGTTGAGCACACTGTCCAGTTGAGAAATTTTAATGAGCTTCATGGTATGATCGGACAACGAAGTCAGGATGAATATCCCACCCTCTTCCTGCACTATCCTGTTTCCAACGAGCAGTGCACTAAGTCCGGAAGAATCCGTGTATTTTACTTCCGCCAAGTCGAGTACTATATTTCGGACTCCTTCAGCATGCAATGTGATCAGCTCGGATTTCAGACTGGGGGCTACGCTTGAGTCCAGCTTTTCTTCGTGCAAACGCAACAGGCTATATTTCTGCTGTTTGTCAATGGTATACTTCATAATTCAGTTTTTCTTGGATTCTAAGTTAGCGGAATTTATCGAATTCAAGATGCTTTGTTCAATTCTTTGGTCAATATGGTCATAATCCACCGGTGGTAGCAACTCTCCTCTCACTTGTCGATAAAGTTCTTTGTAGCGGTTTGATATGGAACAAACGATTTCGTCGGTCATTTCAGGAATATGCTGCCCTTCTTTTCCCTGGAATCCGTTTTCAATAAGCCATTGGCGGACGAACTCTTTGGAAAGTTGTTTTTGTGGTTCATTTGCACGCTGCCGCTGATCATAACCATCGGCATAGAAGTACCGCGAGGAATCCGGTGTGTGCACTTCGTCAATCAGATAGATTGTCCCGTTGTGCATGCCGAATTCATATTTGGTATCTACCAGAATAAGGTCACGCGCTGCTGCCAGCGCTGACCCTTTCGCAAAGAGTTTGAAGGTATATTCTTCCAGGATCTTATAATCCTGAGCCGAAACAATCCCGCGTTCAAGAATCTCCGCTCTGGAGATATCTTCATCATGACCTACATGCGCCTTGGTTGTAGGGGTTATGATGGGGTGGGGGAGTTTGTCATTTTCTTTCAGGCCTTCAGGCAACGCCTCACCACATAAAGTTCTTTTGCCGGCATTGTATTCGCGCCAGGCATGCCCCGCCAAATAACCTCTGACAACCATCTCGACAGGAAAGGGTTTGCATACAAATCCAATAGTGACGTTCTGATCAGGCGTGGAAATAACCCAGTTTGGGACGAGGTCCTTTGTTGCCTGAAGGTTGAATGCCGCAATTTGGTTTAACACCCGTCCTTTATCCGGAATAGCGCGCGGCAGAATTACGTCGAATGCGGAAATCCTGTCTGTGGCGACCATGGCCATCCACTCACCAAAATAATACACATCGCGAACCTTGCCGCTATAAAATCCTGTTTGCCCGGGAAAAGTGAAGTTGGTTTCCTTGATTGCCTTCATGCGTGAAAATTAAGGACGCAAGATAGTAGTTAATGCAGCTACCCTAAAATTTATTTCTTCCAGGAATAACAATTCGCGAAGCGTTATTTCTCAGGACTGATCGGGATGCCCGCTTTATAAACCATTGAATACTCCAGTATGCCCTGGTCACTATACGTTTTCCATTCGTTGTGTTTCTTATCGGCAATGTATTCGCCTTCTTCCTTGAGGATCCCATTCGCATAATAGGCCTTAAAGGCACCGTGCCTTCTGCTGGATCGATACTCGACGATCGTTTCGATACCACCTTCTTCAAAGTATGTTTTTAGTGTTCCCGCAAGCAGATTGAATTTGAATACCTCTTCTTTCCGGATTTTCCCGGAGGGATAATAGGAAAATCGAATACCACTGAGCTTACCGTTTTCGTAGGTTTCTTTGGTTTGAACGGTTTTCCCGTCTTCAAAAAAAATAGTCCAGGTACCGTGCGGAACAGCGTTTCTGTACTTCTTGGATGCCAGGAGTTCACCGGTCTCCTTGTATTCTTCTACTGTAGCATCAATTCCGTTGGAGGTTACTTGTTCTTTTGTCCTGATGTTCCCGGAAGGGTAATAATCAAAGTTGACCCCGTATTTCTTTCCATCTTTGTATTGATAGCGGTGTTGCACAACGCCGTCAGCAAAATAGCCTGTATTATCGCCGTGCAGTTTGCCGTTGCTGAAACTCCCTTCCAGCAATAAATGGCCATCCTGGTCATAACTTTTGAATTGCCCATTCTTCGTCCCTTCGTCCATGGTAGAGACTGTTTCAAGCTGGCCATTTGTAAAATAGGTTTTGTAAAAGCCACTGAGTATTCCATTCTTATAATTTGCTTCGGTTGCGACTTTACCATTGTCGTAAAAACTTCGTGTTATCCCATTGGGCTTACCATTTTTATAGCTGATTTCTTTTTTGACTTTCCCATTTGGATAATATTCTTTTACGAAGCCTTCCGGCTTACCCTTGGCAAAGAAACTCTCTCGTTTCACGATACCATTGTCAAAGTAGAGTTGGATGCTATCGGTAAGGATATCATTTTGGTAATAGGCTTTCTGAAATACAATTCCATCCTCATCATAAATAAGTACCGGGCCATGGCGTAACCCGTTGACGTAGGTAATCTTTCGCGCAATTTTTCCATTTTCATGGTATTCCGTAAAAAGACCCGATTTTTTCCCATCATCAAAGGCGCCTTCCATCATCAGGTTTCCATTCTGATAGAAGTGCTTATAGTGCCCTGAAATTTTTTGATTGTCTTCTCTTGAAGTAAAATATATTTCCTGGGGATGTCTTTTTTCCTGATCGTAGAAGGTTCGAACCTCCTGTTGTCCATAGGCAATACCTGAAAGCAATATCAAAAGTATTCCTGCAAAAAGATTCATGCACCAATAATTTCAAAAATGAAGATTATGGCTAGTAACGATAGGTTACTTCCAATGTTGTTTAGCATGACGGTCAAACATGCTCAATTACGATGGCTGAGGCGCCTCCTCCTCCATTACAAATACCGGCTACCCCAATGCTTGCATTGTTTTGTTTTAGTACATTAATTAACGTACCAATAATTCTGGAACCCGAAGCGCCTAGTGGATGTCCCAAAGCTACAGCACCCCCGTTCACATTCACAATACCAGGATCCAGCCCGAGTTTAATATTATTTGCAATGGCTACTGCCGAAAATGCTTCGTTGATTTCGTAGTAGTCAACGTCTTTCTTTTCGATACCCGCATGTTTCATTGCTTTCGGAATAGCCAGCGAAGGAGTGGTTGTGAACCACATTGAATCCTGGGCTGCATCCGCAAAGCCCCTGATTATTGCAATAGGTTTGAGGCTCAGCGCAATAGCTTTTTCCTTGCTTACCAGGAGCAGGGCCGCGGCGCCATCATTGAGTGTTGAGGCATTTGCTGCAGTAACGGTTCCATCTTTGGTGAATACAGGTTTCAAGCTTGGCATCTTTTCAGCGTTAACAGTTTTGTATTCCTCATCTTCGCTGAACACCGTAACGTTACCTTTACGATCTGTGATTTCTACAGGAACGATTTCATCATTAAATTTTCCGGACTTCCAGGATGCGGCGGCGCGTTTGTAAGAATTAATCGCGTAGTTATCCTGGTCGGCGCGTGATATATTCATTTCTTTTGCTGTATTGTCTGCACAAACGCCCATGGCGCAGTGATTGTAGACGTCCGTAAGTCCGTCATACTGGACACTATCCAGCAATTCCCCGTTTCCAAACTTATATCCGTTTCGGGCCTTCATCAGCAGATAGGGTGCATTGCTCATACTTTCCATACCACCTGCCAACACGATTTCATTTTGCCCAAGCATAATCGATTGTGCTCCTAGCATTACAGCCTTCATTCCGGAGGCGCAGACCTTGTTTACCAGCGTGCAGGGGATATCAAATCCGAATCCTGCGCCAACAGCCACCTGCGTGGCAGGCGCCTGTCCCAGTCCTGCAGAAAGCACATTCCCTACAAATATTTCCTCAACAAGCGATGCATCCATTGCACTTTTTTCTAATGCGCCCTTGAAGGCGATTGCGCCGAGTTTTGTCGCACTCATGGAAGCCAGACCGCCCCCAAAGCTACCAATGGGTGTCCGTGCCGTTGAAATGATGTATACTTCTTTCATGTTTGTCAGGTGTTCAAATTTGGATAAAGATTACATGGGGTCGGGACATCAGTGTCCTTCCAGCCCGTGTACCTTTGACATCGCTACCAATCCGGTTTAGTCCTATCTTTGGATTTTGTCGCTTTCCGTTTATTCTGCTGCAGGTATTGAATTTCCTGATTTTTCATCGCCTCCAGAATCATCTTTGCTTTTTCTTCACTGATCTTCATCTGTTCGAGCTTCTCGGAAAGTTGAGGGGCATTTTCTTTCTTTTCTTTATTTTCTTTTTCCTGTTGTTCTTTGCGTTGCTGTTCCTGCGCTTGCTCGTTTTTATCCTTTTCTTCCTTGCTTTCCTGCTCCTTATCCTGCTGTTCCTTTTTTTGCTGTTCTTTATCTTTTTGCTCCTGATCTTTCTTTTGTTGATCCTTTTCCTGTTGATCCTTTTTTTGTTGATCTTCGTTTTTTTGCTCCTTGTTTTGCTGATCCTTTTTTTGCTGATCTTTGTTTTCCTGATTTTGTTGCTTCTTCTCCTGCTCGTCCAATTTCTTCTTTAACATCTCATAATTGTAACGTGCATCGATATTGTCAGCATCTGCTTTTATCGATTGTTTGAAATTATTCAAGGCTTCATCCAGTTTGCCTTGTTTGTAGTTGAGGATGCCCAGCTGTTGTTGGGCTTTTGATCGGATGGCTGGTTTAGGACTTCCTATTAAAGACTTGTATGTATTGGATGCTTGTGCGGTGTCATTTGTTTGAAAATACGAATTGGCAAGGTTTAGCATCACCTCGTCCTCTGTGACATCCAGGGAGTCGGCGAGGTAGCGATATTTTTCTATTGCTTTCTTATAATCCCCGGAGACGTAAGCCTTTCTCGCAGCTGATTTAACACTATTGACCTCACCGATTTTGCCCGGGTCAATCGTGATCAATATTGCAAGGATGGTAGCAACAATTAATTTCATATCTTAATAGTTGGGATATTTACGAGTATATCCAGCACAAACAGCAG
Source organism: Cyclobacteriaceae bacterium (assembly GCA_029858965.1). Taxonomy (GTDB): domain Bacteria; phylum Bacteroidota; class Bacteroidia; order Cytophagales; family Cyclobacteriaceae; genus Chryseolinea. The sequence continues at coordinate 28,246 of JAOUDZ010000034.1, read as the reverse complement.
GGATGCAAATGCCAGGAAATAAAAGTATTTATTCGCGGTAACATCAATGAAACGCGCATCGCGTAACTCGCCTTCAATTTTACTTATTGTATTAATTAAGCGTGAAACATCATTTTTAGTTTCGTTTATCTCGAAATATTGCCCGCCTGTCTTTGTGGCCACTGATATTAATTCCTTTGGGTTAAGCTTGGTCACTACGATGAGTCCCTGCTGGTTTGTTTTTAAGCTATTCCCTGCATAAATATTGCCACCCTTTTCTGTTCCAACACCCAACGTGAATAACTTGATATTATTATTTTGAATTTCACGCGCAACATCGTCAGTTTCTTCACCAAAATCTTCTCCGTCACTGATAAGGATAATAACCTTTGATTTGGCCTGGGAAGATGGGGCACCACCGTCCTCCTCCAGTTTTTTCAAGGCCATTCGCAGGGGCGGCCCGAAATCTGTTCCGGAAGAGGGCACCAGGCCGGAATTCATAGTTTCAATAAATAAGTTCAGCGCATTCTGGTCGTAAGTTAACGGACACTGCATAAAGGCCTCGGATGAAAAGATAATTAATCCAATGCGATCGGAATTGAAAGCAGCAACAACTTTTTTCAATTCAAATTTGATTTTCTCCAATCTGGAAGGTTGAATATCAAATGCGTCCATAGACTTGGACAGGTCGATGCATATCATGATGTCTTTGCCCACTGACTTTACCTCTTTCTTTGAACCGCCAAAGGATGGACCAAGTGCAGCTACAATAAACAGCCCGAAGTAGATGGTACGGAAAAAAAGTTTTATGAATACGTTGCGGAAGGGGGTGTTAAGCCTTTTGGCAATGCGAACTATACGGGCAAGGTACAATGCATACAGCGCCACAAAAGCAACCATGAAGATTATCTCTGCAATTCCAAAATCACGATACCAAAGCACATTAAGTCTGTTTACAACCGGCAATTTGCAACTACCATTTTGTTTCTGCAATACCTATTTCTTTAAAACGGATTATAACAGGCTTTGCACCCGGTGAGGGTCATGGCGTGACAGTCAATTCCTTATTTGGGTTGGCATCAGACGTTCATAATGGACTTTTCATTATTTTTTATTAATTATTTCGGTTGTGGGTATCAGGAATTATCCGATCTTGAAGGTTTGTTTTAAACGCTGATTGGTGTAGATTAAGTCCGGCTAAGGATGGTCGCAGTATTGAATTTTGCGCCGGAAAAATAGCCCTAATCGTAAATGCAGACTGAACGATAACTATATGAAAAGACTCGCTACAATCCTTCTCGTTTTAGCCTCATGTTTAGCAAAGGCGCAGAGTGTTGATTACAATAAGATTATTGTAACCAATCAAATTTCGGCTATTTCCTTTGAGGAAAAGCTGGTCCAATTGGCTTGGTCGAATCATCCATCAAACAAAGTCGTGGCGCAGAAAGTGCAGTTGGCGCAAACCCAGCGCGCTCAGGCAAGATGGTCCTGGCTTGATGACATTTATCTCGAAGGAAATTACAATGAATTTACGGGTGACCAGGAGATAGATGCCCTGGCCAGATCCTTCTATCCACGCTATAATATCGGGATTAGGTTACCCCTCAGTACATTTGCGCAAACGCCCCTAAGTGCTAAGCTGGCAAGCGAAAGATTATCAATAAGCGAGTATGACGTGAATGCAAAGAAATTGGAGGTAAGGGAAAATGTCCTTTTGGCCGTGGAGAGACTTAAAGAAAGATTCAAAATCATAAAGCTTCGTGAGCGCATCCAGGAGGACTATTTTTTGATGTTTCAAAGCACTGAAAAAAAATTCAGAGCCGGTGAGATTTCATTGGAAATTTACCGGAGCACTTCGCAGGCGTACTATTTGAAGGAGGAGGAAATAATCCAGGCCAGGTCAAATTTCAACCAGCAGAGAATTGCACTGGAAGCTATGATTGGTGTTGAGCTGAAAGATATTGAGGGCTATGTCGAATTTATTGACAGACTAACAATGGAAACTCAGGAAAAATAACACTGCGGAAAAAACATGCTGATGTGACAGGGCTTATTTTGCCAAAATGTTTTCACTACTAGATTTGATGGCGCGTTCAACTTCGGCCACAAGGAACTCAGGTTCGAAAGGTTTTACCAGGTATGCAAAAGCACCGAGATTAAGACACTGCTTGCGCTTGCCGGCACCTTCATCACCGGAATGGATAATGATGGGGACACGCTTCAGGGTATCGCTCTTGCTTATATTTTCAAGCAGCTCCACACCGCCAAGCGATGGCATCTTTAAATCTGAAACAATTAAATCAGGAATATTATCACTTGTCAGCCACGACCAGGCCTCCATACCGTCGTTCATGACGGTAACGTCGTAATTTTTGTTTTTAAGAATTTTTTCCAGTAGCCAGCACAATAAGGCATCGTCTTCGATGAGCAATACTTTCTTCATGGTATTAAGTTTAGAATACCTTCAAATGATGCTTCAAAGATCAGAAACGGATTAAGGCAGGATCTTCAAAGCCAAACCAAGACAGATCAAAACTAAATAAAATAAATGATACACATGTAACCTCCTGATGATATTTATTCAGAAAATATTAACCTTTGGTGGTGAAGATGTGTCAGATTGAACTGGATTTACCTGTTTGTGGATGATCACCTATTCGACAAAAGGATGATTATGAAAACTGACCGCCGGTGCCCGATGTAATATCCAGTGTTGCTTTGCGATTTATCTTGCCATTTTCGGTAAAAATAAACGAAATGCCTGTAAGAATTTCTTTGGGAATTTCATGTTTGGACAACATGTTATGCATACGCGAGTGAAGCAGTTTGATATTTTCACGGCTTACATTCCCTGCTATGACAAGGACAATCTTATGGCCATACTTCTGATCGGGTAGACTTCCAACAAAGAAATGCTGACTAATTCCGAGTGCCTGAAATATCTTTTCAATTTTCAGCTCAAGTGCTTCGGGTATAACTTTGGTCCCTCCTGTATTGATTACATTATCCCAACGGCCAGTCCACCTGAAAGTGTTTTCATCCACCAGTTCAACGACATCGTTTGTGATGATAGGATGTGAAAGATTAGGCCACCTGATGACCAGGCAACTTCGATTGTCAATCCCAATTGTTATGCCGGGCAGTGTAGTGTAGTCTGCCGACGCATGCCTACCATTCAATAACCTCAACGCAATGTGAGATACCGTTTCGGTCATCCCGTATGTAGCATAAAACTTACATTCATATTGCTGCAGTTTATGCTGACTTTCCGCATCGAGGATCGCACCACCAATAATGGCGGTCTTGATGGTATTAAAATATCCTGATTGTTCCGATCGAAGAATATCATGGAGTTGCGACGGAACCAGCGCAACGAAATCGATCCGTTGATCTGGCTTGATTTCCATAAATGGATTTGCTGAAGGGGTAACACTAATGACCTTCATACCGGTAATGAAACAGCGCGCAAGCATCATTTTGCCAGCTATATGGGCGGGACTCAGGCAGCACAGGGCGTTGTATCCTTTGGTAAGGTTAAGCGCCTGTTCAGTCAATTTGGCGCTTGTAATGATTTGATTTCGGGTAATGGTAATGGACTTGGGAGGACCTGTTGAGCCGCTGGTATGTTGAATAAAATATTCTGTTGTACCAAACCACTCGGCGATAAAGGCAAAAGTAGCAGCCTCGAAATCAGCCTTGGGTATTGCAGTGCAGGAGAGAATCTGTTGAATCTCCACTTCTCTTCCATTAAGCAGAATAGCGTCAAAAGGGTAGGTGTTCATCTATTTGCATTGCTTGTTCACAGAATCATCGATCTTTCAAATTATAACCATGGCGATTTCGTGGAGTAGCCCAAACTGGAATCGGGGTCAATGGTACAATTTCGAACTGACTTGCTTGAAAAATAAGATGTCATAATTGGGAGGTAACCGTTTTATGCCGGTTTTCAGGAGGATTATGCACGTTCTACAAATACGGATTGAAATCTTAGCTAAGGAAACTGGGGAAATTTTGACCAATCGGGGTCTCTTTTTTCCAGGAACGCATCCTTCCCTTCTTTGGCTTCATCGCTTAAATAATAGAGCAATGTTGCGTTGCCGGCTAATTCCTGAATACCGGCCTGCCCGTCTAGCTCTGCGTTGAAAGAGCTCTTTAACATGCGTAGTGCTAACGGACTCTTGCTCATAATCTTGCGGGCCCATTCAACATACGTATCTTCCAATAATTCCAGGGGAACGACCTTGTTCACAAGCCCCATATCCAGCGCTTCCTTAGCATCGTATTGGTCGCACAGGTACCAAATCTCCCTGGCCTTTTTCTGTCCTACAATCCGCGCCAGGTAAGAAGCTCCAAACCCACCATCGAAACTCCCGACTTTAGGGCCGGTTTGCCCGAACCTGGCATTTTCAGCGGCAATGGTTAAATCACAAACTACATGGAGCACATGTCCTCCTCCGATCGCCCAGCCTGCAACGGCAGCGATAACGGGTTTGGGAATGGAACGAATAATTTTTTGAAGCTCGAGTACATTTAGGCGCGGTGTAGCATCTTCACCCACATAACCGCCGTGCCCGCGCACACTTTGATCACCACCGCTGCAAAATGCCTTACCGCCTTCGCCCGTCAGAATGATAACGCGGATATCCGGATTCTCACGGCACGCATTCATCGCGTCGATCATTTCGCTTACCGTTAAGGGGGTGAATGCATTGTGTACACGCGGCCGGTTTATGCTAATGCGCGCGATGCCTTCAAACGTATGAAATAAAATTTCTTCATATTCTTTAACGGACTTCCACTGAAATTTAAACTTCATAACTTTTCTTTATTTGCTGTTTCAGGTTGTCAAAAATTGCTTTGTTCAAAATGACGTCAGATTCCAATTCCAGGACTTTTGTTTTTCCGTCAAAATCAAAAAAGTCCTTTAAGAGATTCTTGATTTTACGTCTGTTATCGAGTTTTAAGTATTCAAATGCAAATTCCTCACATAGCTTCCGTGCATTTAGTCGTTGCTTTGTGATAAAGTACTCTTCTGCCTCAGGCATTCTGCCAGGTCCATCAAGCATTTTAAAGATAACACCGCCGTGGTTATTTAATAATATAATACGAAAGTTAGGTAACGCATAGTTGTGCCAGAAGGCGTTTCTATCGTAAAAGAAGGCAAGGTCGCCGGTAATAAGAATGTTGGGAATATCGTTTTCCAGCGCGTGCCCGACTGCCGTGCTTGTGCAGCCATCAATTCCGCATGTTCCACGGTTAGAAAAAACCTTAACGCCCGTTTGTGACGCTGCCAGCCCTATGTAATTTGCATAGCGTACACTCATACTGTTTGCCAGGTGAAGATTACAGTTTGCCGGCAGGTTTCTGAGGACTTCCTTAACCAATTCAAATTCTGCGAGTTCTTTCGCTGGGAAAAAGGCATCCAGCGTTCTCGCAGCCCGTCTTTCTTCTACCTCCCAAATTTTATTATAGTTATTTTGTTTCTGGCTTTCGAAGTTTTCCTGGCGGGCAATTGAACCAAGGAAGTCGAAAAAACCACCTGTATGTGCATGAAAAATATGGGTTATGCTCTGAAAGGTATCTGCCACGTTTCCCGGTGATTGGATGTGCCAATGTGTTTTGGCTGAATATTCGCGCAGAAAAAGTTTCAAATTTTTTGAAATGACCGGCCCGCCAAAGGTAATCAGCAGATCGGGCTGTAATGTCTTTTTAACATCCTCTCTTGCTTCGCCAAGAAACGTATCGGCGTGGCGTATCGCATTGCCAATGGGGTGGATATTTGAAATCACATCCCCCACCAGCGGAATGTTGTGATGTGCCTGGAAGTTATTCAGCGAATCCAGGAGCGCATGGTCAGCTGCCTGCTGACCGGCCACAATAAGTATATTGTGGAAGGAGGACCACATTGTGGATATGCTCTCCTGTTGACCAGCTGTTAGTGCGGTGCTTGCCGGGGGTTCTTCCATAACCCGAATGTCATTGCTGTACGACAGTTGCTCACCGGCCTCAGGATAGAGTGGCTCCCTGAAAGGGGCATTAATGTGGACGGGGCCCTGGGGATGCTGTATAGAAAGGTTAATGGCTTCATTAACGATTCTGTTAATACTCCATTTGGCATCGATGTGGTCATATTCCTGCGGGAGTTGATATGATTTCTTCACATGCTTGCCAAAGATTTCAGATTGAAAGATAGTCTGGCCATCCTGCTGCGCAATCCATTCTGCAGGCCGGTCCGCAGTAAAGATGACAAGTGGAGTCATGCTGAAGTATGCCTCCGCTACTGCGGGTGAAAAATTGAAGGCTGCAGTTCCGGAAGTGGAAAGTAATATGGCGGGCGAACCCGAACGTTGAGCGATACCCAGCGCAACAAATCCGGCGCTTCGTTCATCGCTGAAGGTTTTTGACACCACTTCAGGATGCCTCAGGAAAGCCAGTGCCAAAGGGGCATTGCGTGAACCTGGACAGAGAATTGCGTTGTTTAGTTTTTTTTTTGCGCAAAGCGCCGCAATATCATAAATGGGTTGGAAGCGGTTTGTCATCCGTATGCGAAAATGTTACAAATTCATTCCAGGGGGCACAGTAACATTTACCGGCCAATAACGTCGAGAAGTGTATTGATCTTCATATCAGTCTCTTTCCACTCAAGTTCAGGAACAGAGTCTGCTGTAACGCCGGCACCGGCATATAATATTGCTTTGTCCTCAAGCAATTGGGCACATCGAAGGTTCACAAAAATGTTTATGCAATTGTTGAAATTTACTGGCCCAAGATACCCAGAATAATATTGTCTATCATAGCCCTCATTTTTTTTGAGGAATTCATAGGAAGTATCAAGGGGTACCCCACAAACCGCTGAGGTAGGGTGGAGGAGTTGAAGCATTACAGAGCCAAGCTGCGGAAAATTTGTTGCCGCCATATCCACGCTAAATTCTGATTTCAAATGCAGCAGGTTACCGGCAACAACAGTCTTAGGACCGTGCTCTTCAAATTCACGTAGCCTGATTTTCTTAAAGCTGTTCACTATATAGCGCTCTACCAACGCATGTTCTTCAATGTCTTTTTGCGTCCAGGCGACAGTTTTCAAATCTTCCCCCTGCTGGTATGCCTGGGTCCCTGCAAGTGCAATGGTTCTGAATATACTTTTCTCTTCCACGCATACCAACAATTCAGGCGTTGCACCCAACCAGGTTCCACTTTGCGGCGTACTCACGATGGAAACGAATGCGTTTGGGTTTGCAGCACTTAGCCTTTGAAAGGCTAGAACAGGATCAAAATCAGGTGGGATATTGGAGAGTTTTGCCCGCGATGGAACGATCTTTTCGAATGTACCCTTTTCTATTTCCGCAACACCTTTTTCCACAACTTGTATAAAGGCATCTTTATCAGCAGCACAAGGCTGATATTTTAAACGATAATGCTTCCCTGCTGAATGTAAGCGCTCATTGCGCTGCGTTTGAAGCCAGGCCTGAGAACTGATCTCTATCGGGTTTTGTGGGTTGTCAAGCACCTGGTTTGAAAAGGAAAAGGAAAGATCAGCCTTCAAAAAAATGCGATCTGCAGATTTGTCAAAAGGAGCGAAAATAAATCCTGATGGCAAATCTTCCAGTAACTTTTCCGGTGTTAGAAGTTCATGCTGTTTTGAGACGATAAGATGTTTTGTATTATCATTGGGCAATCGCCATAGCGCGACCGAATAATTATTCTCAATAGCGTGGCTTGTAATGAAAGTTAAGTATTCAGCTTCCGAAATTATTTGATGCGAAACAGAAGTAGTAATCTCCATATGGTAACCCTTCAATCCTTTTTGTCTAATACGGCCATTGTAATCCTGCTGATGCAAACCAATTCACCTTCCGTAGTCGAAATGCGAATTTCCCACACTTGCGTTTTCTTTCCGATATGGATTGGCCTGGATATCCCATTTACGAACCCCTCCCGAACACTTCGAATATGATTGGCATTAATTTCCAATCCCACGCAAAATTGCTTCGCCTGATCAATACACAAATTGGCCGCAACGCTCCCCATAGTTTCGGCTAGGGCAACGGATGCACCCCCGTGCAACATTCCCAGGGGCTGATGCGTTCGGTTGTCAACAGGCATTTGGGCCTCCAAATAATCCTCTCCGACATGTGTAAATGCTATGCCAAGAAGCTCCGCCATGGTGTTTGCTGACCATTTATTTAATGCATCTACGGTCATGATTGTTTTGAAAAATCCCATTAATATATTGGATATGGCGCTGACTGAGTGCTATTTTCCTATTTTTGCGCCCAAAATAACGGAAATTTGAGCAGCAAAAAAATATACGTCATCCGTCACGGCCAAACCGATTACAACCTTAAGAATATTGTCCAGGGTAGTGGCATTGATAGTAGCCTAAACGCGCAGGGACAGGCACAGGCCAGGGCATTCTTTGAAATGTATGGGCAGATGCCGTTTGATAAGGTGTATACCTCGGCATTAAAGCGAACAAGGGAAACAGTAAGATCCTTTATCGAACTGGGTATCCCGACAGAATCTTTGACAGGCCTGAACGAAATAAGTTGGGGAATCAGAGAGGGCACTGAAATCTCATTGAGAGAAGATGCATACTATCACTATATGCTGAAGCAATGGCAACTGGGCAAAACTTCTCTGCGAATTGAAGGTGGGGAGAGCCCGGAGGATGTAATACTCAGAATGAAGCCTGCTGTAGATCATATCTTGGCGCAGACGCATGAACAGCGCGTGCTCGTTTGTATGCATGGAAGGGCTATTCGCATAATGTTGTGCATGCTTTTAAATTATCCGTTGAAATCAATGGATATGTTTGAACATGAAAACTTATGTCTTTACCTCCTGGACTATAATAATTCCTTTTTTACGGTAGATCGCTACAACGATGTAAGTCATCTGCGTCTTAGCTGAGCCAGTGCGGACTTGGCTTTTGCATCAATACTATTTTTGTACTCGTGTTTTTTGTACGAAAGCGCCTGCTCAAAATAAGATTCTGCCAACTTCGTGTTATGCTCAAGAACAAGAATGTAGCCCATTTGAAGACAGGCATTGGGAGCAAAGTACCAGGTTGTGTGATCATTCATCTCAATCACCTTCTTGTATGCATGCTTGGCTGAATCCAAATTGCCTACTTTATGGTCGAGCCTTGCCATGCGGTAGTAAAATTCTACCTGATCCCTTGCGGTAGGAATCTCTTCGGGCCGGATAGCACTGAATATTTTTCGTGCTTCATCATAGTAACCCCCGTCTGTGTAGTACCTTGCTTTTGTTAATTTGATATGCGGAAGTTCTGATTCGGCAAGGCTCCGGGCAGCATACTTGTCAGCTTCGGCAGTCTCTTTACCAAGATTTCGCGCTAATTCGAAAGCATCATCAGCGTCGTTCACATTTCCGTTCAGCCAATAACTCAAGCCAATTTTGTAGTTCGCGTCTTTGATGAAGTTCTGGCCTTTGTAATGATTAACAAATAAACCATAAGCCGTAATGGCATTCAGATATTCAGCTTTGTGCAGGTACACTTCGCCCTTAAGGTAATCGGCATAATAAAGCGGGAGTCCTTGCTCTGCTTGGTTAATACGGGTTAACAAAGTCAGGGCCTTTTCGCTTTGTGAATTTTTTATCGCCAAAGAGGCTCCCATGAAAAGAGCCAGCCTGTTTTCCGGATATTGCGCAAGAATTTTATCCATTACAGAAACACCTATATCCGCATGCTGAAGAACAAATCCTTGTATGAGGGCATAAAGCACATCTGCTTCAAGGCTAAGCGGATGGCCTGACGTGCGAATGCTCTGTAGTTCTTCCAGCCCGGTTTCAATACTCCCCCGGATGTTTAACAGGCTGAGTATCCATTCATACTTTTCAGGAACAGAACCAAAGATAACATCAAGCAATGCGGAGGTCTTTTTTATAGCCTGAAATGCCGGAAATCTCTGTTTGATTTCTTCGGTGGTGAGGTAAGCCTGTCGAAGATTTAGTGCAGCATCAAATTCATGTCCAAATTTAAAGTATATGAAGGCCCATTGCATTCTGATTTCGGCTTGCAGGAAGAGGTCGTCTGGTGTATTGAGCCTGGTCCTGCGCTCAAGACGTTTTTCAAATCGATCTTCATACTCGGTATACCGTGCACCATCTTCAGTAATAAGCAATTCCACAGCTTCTGCCAGGGCTGTAACATAATGATCTTGTGGAGTTTGAGGTTGTGGAATCAGTGCATGGGCCTCATCCACATGGAGGGCCAGCACTTGAGCATATGCCTTTTGGGTAGTAGGATCAAACGCCCATTCCTGCGCGCTGGTCTTTATGACACTGGATGCAAACAAAAAAAGGCAAGCCAAAGCGGCTGCCTTTCTTTTAATGGTATGTATTCTGCTATCCAGCTGCTTTCTTTCTTCGGCTGGGCGCTGGCGTTGCCACTTTAGCAGCTTTGGGTTTGTCACCTTCATCAAGAGAATCCATGTCAACATCCGCTAAGATACGGCCAGAATGCTCATCGATCACAATTTTCTTTTTCTCCCTGATCTCTGCAATTTTTTGTGGAGGAATAACGATGTTACATCCTTCTGCTGCACCTCTGACAACACGTACAACTGCCAAGCCATTGCTCAGGCTACCACGGAGTCTTTCGTAATATTTAAGGAGTTTATCCTCGATTTTTTTTGTAGCCTTTTCTCGTTCAGCCAACAGCCTCTTTTCTTCTTCATGACTTTCAGCAAGAATCCCGTCAAGTTCTTTCTTTTTAGTATCCAGATGATCGCCACGTTCTTTTACGAAGGTATCTGTCTTTTCAATTTCTTCCTTCTTCTCCTGTATGAGGTCCTTGCCTTCTTTAATTTTCTTTTCACAGATTTGAATTTCTAACTCCTGGAGTTCTATTTCCTTCGTAATAGCATCAAATTCCCGGTTGTTCCGAACGTTTTTTTGTTGCTCAGTATATTTCTTGATGAGCTTCTCTGCTTCCTTTATTGCTTCCTTATGCTTCTTAATGCCATCTTCAGTTTCCTTTTGATTTGCTTCGAACCGGCTTTGGCGTGTCCTGTAGCCTTCAATTTCATCTTCAAGATCCTGAACTTCGTCCGGAAGGTCTCCCCTTAGTTTCTTAAGTTCGTCTAATTTTGTATCAATGAACTGGAGTTTTACAAGCGCTTCAAGCTTCTGTGCAACTGATTGATTTTCCATGCTTTATAAGTAGCTTATTGGATTCGTTATGGTTTTTGAAAAATTGATCGCAAAATTAGGAAATTTTTTGATTAAAACATCCATTATGAGTTCTTTGGTAAAGGCTTCGCTCTCATAATGCCCTATATCGGCAACAATAATCTTATTTTCTGCATCAAAGAAGTCGTGATATTTGAAATCCGCGGTAATAAAAACATCCGCGCCGGCCTGAATAGCCTTATTTAAGAGAAAACTGCCGGATCCTCCACAAACTGCTATTTTTTGGATGGCGTTCCGCGGGATCCTTGTATGACGGATAATATCCAATTGCATCCTCACTTTTAAACCCTTTAGAAATTCCAATGGTTCCACAGGATGTTCCAGTTCACCGATCATGCCGGATCCAACTTCCTGATTTTCATTGTTTAATGAGGTGATATAGTAGGCAATTTCTTCGTACGGATGGGTTTTCCGGAGTGCCGAAATAAGAGCACCTCCAAGATGCGTTGGAAATATAAGCTCTGCCCGAATTTCCTGAACTTGTTCCTGGACCAGGGCTTTCCCGATATGGGGTTTGGCGGTAGCCCCGGGGGTAAAGGTGCCAGTGCCCTCTACCCTAAAACTGCAGTTCCTGTAGTTTCCAATTTGTCCTGCGCCTGCATCATACAAGGCCGATAACACGGTTTCTGCATTTTCTTTGGGTATGAAGGTGACAAGCTTACTCAGCGTATCCTTCTTTGGCGACAAAATCTTTAATCCCTGCAATCCGATCCGTTCGCATATTTTCCTGTTCACGCCTGTGCTGATGTTATCCAGGTTCGTGTGAATAGCGTAGATAGCAACATCATTTTTGATGGCGCTGATGACAACGCGTTCAATATAAGTGCTTCCGGTAAGTTTCTTAAGTCCTTTAAAAACAATCGGATGGTGCGCCACAATAAGGTTACACTTTGAGTGTATAGCTTCCGCGACGACGGCTTCCGTGCAATCCAATGTAACCAGGATTCCCGTTACCTCAGTCATGGGATCACCTGTTAGCAATCCTGAATTATCGTACGATTCCTGGTAGCTTGGGGAGGCCTGCAATTCAAGATAATCCGTTACGTCTTTTATTTTTATACTTGTATTCATTATGCTCAGTGTTGCTGTTTCGGCGTGTTAAGTTAGCGGTTTAAAGAATAAGGTTTAAAGTTAGTTTTTCTACAGCCTTACATCAATATAGAAACGATTCATACATGATTATACTTCAGATTTTGTTCTATCCGTTTGCCATGCTGTACAATTTGGTTACGGGGATCCGAAATCGGATGTACGACCTGGGGCTGAGACCCTCAATTAAGTTTGATGTCCCCGTAGTCGCGGTCGGGAACTTGACGGTAGGCGGAACAGGGAAAACGCCACTCACGGAGTACCTTATTCGCCTCCTCGCAATGGACTACAAGGTCGCAACGTTGAGCCGGGGCTATGGCAGAAAAACCAAAGGCTTCCGCATGGCGGATTCTTCTGATAATGCAGACACCATTGGTGATGAGCCTTTTCAGATGTACCAGAAGTTTGGAAGCAGTACTAGCGTTGCCGTTGGAGAAGACAGGGCTTTCGCAATACCAAATATTCTGCAGGCACATCCTGAGACTGATGTTATTTTGATGGATGATGCCTATCAGCACAGAAGTGTTTCGCCTTATTTGAATATTCTGCTATCTGATTATCACCGTCCGTTCTATGAGGATCATCTGTTACCGGCTGGAAGGCTCCGGGAGTCTCGGAATTCGGCAAACCGGGCCGATGTGGTGGTCGTTACAAAGTGTCCGTCGACTTTGACCGACGAAGCGATGATTGCAATTGAGAAGTCGATACGGGTTTATGTTGAGAAACCGGTTTTCTTTTCGCGTATTCGATACCGGCATCCGTTGGCTTTTCCTGATCACCACAAAAAAATAAGTCATGAAGTGGTTTTGCTGACGGGTATTTCAAATCCGAAGCCGCTGGTGTTATTCGTCAAACAAAACTTCAAACTTGTTAAGCATTTCAATTTTCCTGATCATCATCGCTATACAATCTCCGATCTGAAGGCAATCGTCCGCTACGCGGAAGAAAATCCAACTGTTAGTATTCTGACGACTGAAAAGGACAAGGTTAAGTTAGCGGTGTCCCAATTTAATCAACTCAGGAGCCAGCTTTCATTATTTTATTTACCAATCGAACTTGAATTCATCAAAAGTGGAGGGAATTTTGATGCCATTGTCTTAAATAGTTTAAGGCGTGCTGGATAAAATAAAAAGGGATAATCCGCGTATTCCGTATAATTGGCGTTTATTTTTGCAGGTGCATTTATTTCGATATCCGCTGATTTTTTGCTTAACCCTGGGTTCGCTGGGGCTTATGGCACAGGATCAGCCTGCTTCGCGCAAGGGTTCGCGTATCATCGATGACACAACTAAGCAGGTCTATGGTCCGAAGACGTCACGGTATTATTTTGAAAAAGATGTATTCTTCAACCGTCAAACCTTCCACAAAATTGATACTGTTATCCGAAATTTTCATCGGTATAACTATGTTCAACGCAACAATAACCTGTACCAGGATTTAGGAAATATTGGCACGTCGATAAGGTCAATTTATTACCAGGTGCCTGACGTCATTGGTGCAACGTCGGGGTTTCAGTCATACGACATGTATTGGGATTCAGAGCAAGTTCGTTACTTCGATACTAAGTCGCCTTATACGAATATGAATGTTGTATTAGGAGGAAAAGGCAGGTCAATTACAAAGGCTTCGTTCAGCCGCAATATTACCCCACACTGGAATTTTGGATTTGACTACAGAGGATTGCTTATCGACAAGCAAGTGCAGCGGCAGGGCAAAGGTGACCGAAACGTTAAAAGTACATACTATGACCTCTATACAACTTTTCAAACAAAGGACAGTACTTATCGGTTATTCCTAAACTTGCGAAGAAATAAGTTAGAGGCGGATGAATATGGAGGCATCCGAAAGGATGAAGGATTTCAGTATGAGGACTATTTCTTCAAAAACGCCCAGCCAAATCTTTTTGATGCTACCAGCAAGGACCTGAGATTCAATACGCACTTATATCACCAATATGAAATCGGCAAGGCCCTTCAGGTATATCATGTCTTCGACAGTTACCGACAAGCAGCACAATTCCTGGATAGGCCCGGTAACGCACCGCCAGATTACTATGATCATGTAGAGGTAGAGAGCGATACAACAGACGATTATACCAGATTTAAGCATCTACGAAATGAGGTTGGTATAAAGGGAGACCTTTTGAAGCTATTTTATAACGGCTACTATGCTATCCGCAATTATTCCATAACGAACAAATACTGGGCGCCAGATTCTTTGCGCGTGCCCATATCAGGTGTCGAAAGCTATCTGGGCGGCCGCATTTCACTCAGGCTTGATTCAATCGGTGAGGTTACCGGCTGGGGGGAACTGCAGGAAAATGGCAACTACCGTATTGAGGGCCATATAAAAAGTAAGTGGTTTGAAGCTTCAATAAAGCAAGTGCAATACGCTGTGCCACTGCTGCTACAGGCATATCGCGGCAGTCATGATGTGTGGTACAATAATTTTAGCAGCACGAATGTTACACAGTTGAATGGCTATATCCATTACCGATCGCGTGTATTGAATCTGTCACCGGGACTCACCTTTACGCGAATGGGAAATTATGCATTTTTCAAAAAGGGTGATGCACCGCCCGGTGAACAAACTGTTTTGCCCGTGCAAACTGCGGGCGAACAGGTAATGGCGATGCCCGAATTCAGGTTTTCTCTCACCATGTTGAGGCACCTTAGTTTTAGCGGGTATGTATTGTATACCAAGATGCTGACGAATTCAAATGATGCATTTCAGCTGCCTGAACTATTTATTAATTCGCAGCTGGCTTATGAAAATATTTTTTTTGATGGCAACCTGGATATGCATGCTGGTGTTGATCTGCATTACCAGTCAGCCTACTATGCCTTAGGGTATGATGTGCCCGTTCAGCAATTTTATGTCCAACAAAGCTATGCTCCGCCCTCGTTTCCATTAATTGACATCTTCTTTAATGCCCGTATTAACCGTGCCAGAATTTTTGTGAAATACAATAACCTTATTCAACTTTTTACGAAGCAAGGTTACATGCCTACCCCAGAGTATCCCGGGCAACGAAACATTTTGGATTTTGGTTTTGACTGGTCTTTCTACGATTAACTTTTCCCTTTGACGGAATATGGAACATGGACGCAACAGGAAAAGATAAGTTTACTTTGGGTCTTGCGCTGCCAACGGATCCCCGTTGGGCGAACATAGCACAGCTGCATATCCGTGATATTCTGGTAGATCATGCCTACTGCGAGCAGAAGGCGGCATCATCCTGCATCTCATTAATCATTCTCCACCCTGACAGGGAAAAGCTTGTGGAGGTGCTGACGCCGATTGTGGCAGAGGAGTGGAGCCATTTTGAACGTGTTCTTGCTGAATTGAAAAAGCGCGGCTACCGCCTGGGGCCGCAGCGGAAAGATGAATATATCGAAGGACTGTTTAAGGTGGTTCAGAAGGGTGGGAGCCGCGAGCAACAGCTGGTTGAAAAATTATTAATGAATGCGCTCATCGAAGCGCGAAGCTGTGAGCGTTTTAAACTACTTTGGAAAAACATTCCGGATACAGGACTTTCAAAATTCTATTATGAGTTGATGGTTTCTGAGGCGGGTCACTACAAGCAGTTCTTGTCGTTGGCCAAGGAATACATGGCAGCAGATGTCGTAATGCGTCGCTGGCATGAATGGCTGGAAGCGGAAGCAAAGATCGTAAGCAAGATGGAAGTACGCGGGGACCGACTGCATTGAATCGTTGATTCTCAATTCTTGATTATGAACTTGGCAATGGAAGATTTGCCATTTGCGATGAGCTTAATTATGTACGTGCCAGCAGCAGGGTTGTTTTCCAGATCCAAATGATCAGTATGCGCTCCGGCATCCCGTT
The DNA here is from genome assembly GCA_029858965.1 of Cyclobacteriaceae bacterium. GTDB lineage: Bacteria > Bacteroidota > Bacteroidia > Cytophagales > Cyclobacteriaceae > Chryseolinea. The sequence goes on along the minus strand of JAOUDZ010000034.1, from coordinate 12,118 downwards.
GCCCTACAGTTGTTGTTGCAGTTATGCGACCAAAAAGATCGATAATTTCCACTGTAACTTCAGCCGATTTATTAAGATCGTAGGTAATGTTGATCCGCCCCGTTGACGGGTTTGGATAAACTGTGATGGGGTGTGCACCAACTGTTTCCAGTATACTGAGAGGGGCCTGCTGAATACTGATGAAGTCGATTGCCCAGCCCCATCCTGGTGATGAAATTCCGGACGTCATGCGCAGTCTGAAAAGTAATGAGTCTCCGGCGCTGAAGACCTTGCTGATGTCAACTTCATGCTGAACAAACATTGAACTCAACCCAGGCTGATTGTTTGTGTAGGCCAATTGCCAGGATGCATCCTTGCTGGCATTGTATGAAGGTGACAGGGAAATCCAGTCAATTCCGTTCTTTGTCGCTTCTATGACCACGGAGTCTTTATCAGGCTCTACAATTGCAACATCCGCGTAGTACAGCGTTGGGAATGTGCTGTTGATTTTCACGGGAGTTCTGAAAAGCACCGCATAGTTGTTATTGCTACTGTAGGGATGAATGGTTTGTAACGTCTTCCGTGTGGAAGGAGGAAGATTTGAGAAGTTCTGCAGCGATAAGTTTGTCAGGGTCAAATCAGTTAACTGACCGAAGTAGGTGGAGTAGTTATCCTTTAGCGCAAGGATGTCGAGCTGATCTATGGTATAGATCTTAGATTGATAAGGGGCGCTGCCCGTAAATGATACAAAGTAAATGCTCCTGATGCCGGAAGGAACGTCGGTCAGCACAATGTCGGTTACACCTATTTCAATGGCCTGCAATCGTTTGGTAAGGGATTCATCAACATATACATACAATGAGTCGAAAGTTTTTTCACTTGTAATCCGAAGCACCAATGCTTTGTCGGGTGCGGTGCCAGTGGTGATGATTTCCGGACTATAATAATTGTTGCTTTGGGGTTGGTCTATGGTGGCCGTCCAGATGCCCCTGCCGTGGGTTGCAATGACTACCTGGTCATCCTGTCCTTTCATGTCCCATACTGATACTTTTGGGAAGTCTTCCAGCAGCGACCATGACACTCCATCGTCCTGGGATTCTACGATGCCAATTTCAGTTCCGGCCCAAATAATGGCTGGGTTATCAGGCCTGACGTATAGACTATATACAGCTACATCCGGAAAACCATTGGCGCTGGTTGAACCCGCATGGAAGCCCGAAATATCTTCCCAGGTCTGACCGAGATTTTTCGTGCGCAGTATTTTCGGACCTCTGGCAAAAGAAAAGAGCACATAGGCCGTGTTTGGTTCAGTTGGGTGGGAGGCAAGTTTTGTGATGGAACCCAACACTGCATTGTTGAAATTGTTGGTGCTTTTGAAAGATGCTCCGCCATCGGTGGAGACAAAAAGTTTTCTTCCAATACCTGAATTGTTGCTCATTCCACTCCCTGCCCACACGATGTTGCCGTTTGCACGGGAAACTTCTACGTCCAAAGAGGAGTAACTCGTGCCAACAAAATTATCGGGTATTGGGGTGAGCGTCCAAGTATTGCCAAAATTGCCGGAAACGTATACCCCCTCAGCAGAAACCGTAAAAACTCTGTTGGGAAGGTCTTTGTTGTTCCCCAGCTTTGTAATAAATGGAAAGCCCTCTGCACCCAGGCCTGTCGTGGTTGCTGACCAGGTACGCCCGCTGTCGTTGGATCGATAAATTTGACCATAGTATATAGAACCCAGGATTTTACTTTCATCAAGATTATTCCAGATTGTTTCAAACCCGTCACCACCGATGGCATATGTATAGTGAACCTTAGCTGAAGCTGATATCGCCACAGGAGAGATTCTGGTGCCATTGTCCTGCATTCCACCGATGAAACGGTCTTCTCCAGGTTTCTTATCAGCACCATAGAATTGGCTGGTGTTGTATCCAAAGCCCTTAAACTGCCAGCCTCCTTGTTCCGTACCAGGTGTTGTGCCTGTATTGGAAACAAATACGCCCCCGTCATTCCCCAGTAGAACTTTATATGTTTTTTTATTTGCATCTGCGATAACAGGCACCATCGTGTGATGATCGACATGTACGCCACTTTGGAGGTTATCTTGCGACATGATGTTCTTACTGTCATAGTTGCCATAGCCATCGGCCACGGTGATTGTAGCAGCACTTATTCTCGTGATGCTTGAAGTGTTTATTTTCAGCGTGCTGTTAACGGAAGGGGGCCAGGCTCCTCCGCCGACAAGTACGGGCCAGATGTTGTACATTAGCTTATGCAGGTGGCCTCCAGCGGCTACAATGTTCGGATCAGGTGAGTTATTATAGTCTACGTTGTTTACGAAGATATACTCCCGGCTCTGACTTTCAGCCGGCAGGCCTGACGTTGACGCTTCGGTCAAATTAAATTTACCATCGCGACCTTGATCTCTGAAGGAAACCATAAGCTGCCGGCCGTTTGTAACATCCCAAACTTCAAACGGCACATCCGCGAACCCCTGGTAGGTATAGTCGCCATCCGGAACACCACTTGAACTGCCTTCCGGCACCAGAAACCGGTGGGCTTTTTGGGTTTTACCAGGTCCGAACCTTATTTCCACGGCTATCTTACCTGCATCCTGACCGACGTTCACGCGTCCCTGCACGGCAGATGCCGAAAAATTTATTAAGGACATAAAATTGACAGTGGTTGATTCGTCTATGGAATAGTAAACGGTTTCAGAGGTTTCAGCTCCCAATGTCGAACGAAACAAATTCACACCGCCGAAGTAGACAATATGTTCATCAAAGGGGTCACAAAGAATTGTGTTGTCATAAAATCCCTGGCTATCAGGTTCCGTTGCTGAATTGCCTAAAAAATCTACGACATTATTGTTGAATAGTACCTTCACCAGCGACCAGGTAACGCCGGCATCGGATGAAACATAAAGATCTGATTCTACGCCAGAAAGTTCACCCTCCGCCGAAGCAAATAACCGGTCTGGGTTCACGGCTGAAACTGCCAATTCAACTCTGCCAGAGATTGACATACCGGCATTGGACAGACTCCACGTCAAACCGCCATCCACAGATTTCCACACGCCAACACCATTTTGGGCAGCATACTGAATTTCAAAATTTCCTGGAGTGGAAATGATCTGATCGAAGACTCCCGTAATCTCTTTAACTTTTGTCCAGGTGATTCCACCATTTGCAGAACGCATTATGGAAGATTTGGTGGCCTCACGATCCGAAGAGGGAGGGGCCGTAGTAGCCACAATCACATTGGCATTGTTGGGATCTACGATTAGCCTTGTGATGACTGCAAAATCAGGATTGCCTTGTGTTGCGATAATGGGTGTCCAGGTTTCCCCTTTGTCAACTGATTTGAATATACCATCGCCCATCGCGGAGTATGCTGATGAAATCAGCTCTCCTGTAGCCGCGTAGATAACGCTTCCAGTTGCATCGGCAGCGAATGCAGAAATTGGGAGTGCTGTCAGGTTTTCATTTCGCTCCTGCCACGATGTTCCGCCATCAACAGTTTTCCATATGCCTCCCGTTGCAGCCCCTGCTAACCAGGTGTTGTTATTCGTCTGGGGTATATTTAAAAGCGCTCGTGTCCTGCCAGGCACGTTACCGGGGCCGCGTTCCGTCCAGGCTATTACACCATTAGATTGAACACTCGCACGCCTTGCCTGGACACCGTTTCTGGCTAACGACAGTGCTTTACTTCGGTAGCCTACTTCGTAGCCAGGCCCATTTTCATTGTCTCGCGTGCGAATTTCCTGCTGAAAGCGAAAAAATTCCAGGGGGTTATCTGTTTCTTCTTCCCCTTCTTCCTCAGCGCTAAACGTTTCTGCAGTGCTTTCCCTGCTTTGGTATACCTTTCTTCGTTCAGTAGACACTGTTATCAGAATTATCACGCAAAACGAGAAGCAGAAAACCAATACCCAGCTGAATTTCATTCTTATTGGTTAGGTGACGGTTGAGATACATGGATGATTGACTTAAAAACAGATAGATCTTGATCTTGTTTTACCTTACCGGGCAAACTGAGTTTTTCCAACGTTTCATCATCAACCCATTTCACATAACCACGTAGATAACTCCCATCTTTTACTACTGCGGAATCTGCCAATCGCAATACCAAAAAGTGCATGTTGGTTTCGATGTTTTCCGGCGCTTGTTTTGGCGTAATCAGCGCATAACTTCCTGATGCGTTGTATTTCGTGACGAAGTTCTCACCTACCTGAGATTGAATTTGCTGTTTGATTGAACTGTGTGGTGCCTGCGCAAAATTGCTGGAACCACAGGTTGTCAATGTGAATGGGCCAAAGACGCTCAGCGTTATGATCAGCCTATATGAGATGCGCGCATAATATTTCGCTCTTCGTGGTGGGTACGGGTGAATGGGAGCTTTTGCTAATTGCATAGCAGTCTAATGGAAATCCATGTATGAGAGGATAAGATTTCTGGATTTAGGTCTTCTGCTTTTTCTTTTTTGCAGCAGGAAACAATACATTATTCAAAATTAAACGGTAACCCGGCGAGTTGGGGTGTTGATTAAGATCTGTCGGCTCTTCACCAACCTGGTGCTGATAATCTTCCGGATCGTGCCCGCCGTAGAATGTCCAAAATCCCTTACCCAATATTCCGTGAAGGTATTTCGCCTCCTTTATTTGTTTATTCTCACCCATCACCAGCACATCTGGCTTAATCAGGTTACTTTTGAAGCCTGTGGTCTGCCCAAAAAAACCATTGATAACACGGGTATGATTCTGGGTTAGCATGGTGGGAATAGGATCCCACTTGGCAGAGAATTCGAACAGGGTGAAGTAGTCGTTATCCTGCCGCAAGCCTCGCTCATTTGGCTGGTTGTCAATATCAGAAAACTCATAGCGCAGTGGGTTTCTTTCCAGTTTGAAATCGGTGAAGGCCAGTGTATTCTCAAAATTTAACTTTTGCTGCGCATTAGGATCTGGTGCATCACCATCATAATAACGGTCACATATATCGATTCCCTCTGCCGCGAGGGCAATGTCGTAGGTGTCAGTAGCCGAGCACATCGCGAACATAAATCCTCCTCCGGTTACAAACTCCTTGATCTTTTTTGCGACTGCCAGCTTGAGCTGCGATACTTTATGGAAACCATGCTCGCGCGCCATTTCTTCTGCTTCCCGCTGCTGTTCAATGTACCACGGCATATTATTGTATTGCGCAAAGAACTTTCCATATTGACCTGTAAAATCCTCATGGTGCAAATGCAGCCAGTCGTACTTGGGCAAAATACCATTCATTACTTCGTTATCGAAGATAATATCATATGGGATTTCTGCATAGGTAAGCACAAGTGTAACGGCATCATCCCACGGCAACTTTGATTTTGGGGAATAAACTGCTATCCGTGGGTATTTCTCCAGTTTCATGATATCATAGTTTGCCGCCGGGCTGGCAATTTCAGCTATGATCTGATTGGCCTGGGCTGAAGAAATTATTTCGAAGCTGACCCCACGCACAACCAATTCATTGTGTATAGCAGGTTGGTAGTCGCACATGAAGCTGCCGCCGCGATAATTCAATAGCCAGTCAACTTCCATATTGCTCCTGAGTATCCAGTATGCAATGCCATACGCTTTCAGGTGATTGGATTGCTGTTCATCCATCGGGATAAAAATGGAATTGCCAAAGGAAGCTGTCTGCCAGGCTAAAAAAAAGATCAAAAACACGTTACGCACCATACACTTCTCCGTTAATAGAATTATAAATTTACTTTCCGGAACCTACAATCGCGACATATTTAAAGGAATATTGCTTCAAATAGGACTATTCCGAATAATTTGCGGGTGATTTGTAACATTCCGGGGTGTTTGATCAACGTTTAACGCAAAGGTAATTGTTTCACGTGCATGAATCTACTTGAAAATATTAAGGAGGGGCTTCGATCAATCCAGGCGAATCTACTCCGATCTATCCTGACGGCGTTAATTGTAGCTATTGGTATCACCTCGTTGGTTGGCATTCTTACCGCAATTGACGGTATCGAGAGTTCGGTCAATGAAAGTCTTTCTTCTCTGGGGGTAAATACGTTTGATATCCGGTCAACATCGAACAGGGGCTCAAATCGTCAGGGTATTGCGGAAAAAACTTTTTCACAGTTAAAGATGAATGAAGCCTTCAGATTCATCGACCAATACAAGGTAACTTCCACGATTTCTCTTTCTGCACGGATTACACAAATCGCGGAAGTAAAGTATCTGTCAAACAAGACAAACCCGAATGTTTTTGTTTTGGGCGTGAATGATGAATACATGACAATCAAAGGGTTGGAAATAGAAAAAGGGCGTAATTTTTCAAGCCTGGAGATTCAATATGGGTCACAGGTGGCTGTTATCGGCTACAAGATTTACAGCACACTGTATAAAAACAATGAGGATCCGATTGGCACGGAAATAACATTTTCCGGTATCCAGTTTCGCGTTATTGGAGTGCTGAAGGAAAAGGGGCAGTTGGCAGACAGCAACTATGATAATATGGTGTTTGTTCCCATTATCAAGGGCAACCAGATGTCAAAAGGCCAGGGGCTCAGGTATGAAATTACCGTCGGCATTTCGGATCCATCGCAGATGGAGTATGCCATGGGTGAGGCCACCGGACTGATGCGTTCCATCAGGCGGGACCGGGTCGGGCAGCCCAATTCCTTTGAATTAGAAAAGAGTGAGACGCTGGCGCAGCAACTGGAAAGTATCACTTCCGGGTTACGGATGGGTGGATTTGGCATCGGCTTCATAACGCTGCTGGGCGCATCGATAGCGTTGATGAATATCATGCTGGTTTCTGTCACGGAGCGCACCCGCGAAATTGGTGTACGAAAGGCGCTTGGCGCGACGGCGCTTCGGATCAGGCAACAATTTGTAATTGAAGCCATTGTCGTTTGTTTGCTCGGTGGTATTGCCGGTGTTATTTTGGGTATTTTGATAGGGAACCTGCTTTCCAGGGCTATGGGAATCACGGTATTTGTTTTTCCGTGGACCTGGATGTTTGTGGGCATGGGGGTGTGTATATTTGTGGGGCTTGTTTCCGGATATTATCCGGCGCACAAAGCTTCAAAGCTTGATCCCATAGAATCTTTGCGTTTTGAATAACAGCTTCCACTTGAATTAATTATGCATGAAACTCTCGCAAACATTGTGGGAGTTTTTACTTTTGGATGCTTGAAGAATTGAAAGCAGGAGAGATGCCAGAGCGGTTGAACGGGGCGGTCTCGAAAACCGTTGTACAGGCAACTGTACCGAGGGTTCGAATCCCTCTCTCTCCGCATATATCAGTAAAATGACCTAAAAACGCATTCTTGTAACTACTTATGTTACTGCTTTTAGTGAATGGTGGACAAAATCCACGTTTATAAAAGGAATAAAAAAACCCTATGGCCAGTAAAAACCATAGGGTAAAAACTGTACTAACCCCCTATAAGACTGGACAAGAATCTGAAAACAGATTTATAACAGTTAAATTAGGGAACTATGTCAAGAGTAAAAAGATCATTCACACCAGAAGAGCGCTTAAGCCTTCTACAAGAAGCAGAGCATCGAAATGTGTAAATTGAGTAATAGGAAATAGATCTCTCGAATTACCGTAATTTTAATTTTTTCCCTAACTCGATATAACGAGGATCAGCCTGAAGCTTTTGTAATATTTCGGTGAAATAGTATCCTAGATTTGGATCGTGGTGATTATAATAATCCTCCAATAAACGAATGGATTCATCCACAAGACCAGCACGCTCATAAAAAACAATCGCCAAATGAATATTCATGCGCTCCATTTCCCGAGCAACTACTTCAATAGCTTTTGAATAGCCAGATTTAGTATAAACAGAATTTACTTTTTCATGAATGGTTGTGTCATTAACAAAAAATGTAAGAAGCGATTTTATCGATCTATCAAAATCACCATTTTTAAAAGCGTAATATTCATCAAGTACTGGCTTGGCAAAGACATCATCCCGGCTACTTGATATGGCATACGCCTTATCCACATCACCATGATGCATATATACAATCGCAACCAATCCAAGAATGTGCGGACTTAGCGGATCAAGTCTCAACGCTGTTTCCGCATGTGACAATGCTTCCTCCCACCGTCTCTGAAACATAAGCATGTGGGCATAGTGGGCGTGAGCAAATGAATGGTTCGGATTTAGTTCCAATGCCTTTAAGAAAGCTTTCTCACTCTCTTTCCAATCCCACCTTTGGAAAGCAAAACCTGCTTTGTGATATTGTGCTTCCGGATAATTAGGATCCAAATCGAGTGCTCTCTGATTGTACGAATAAATCTTTGGAATAGCCTCCACTCCGTCAGAAATGCTAAGTTGCAATCGAGAAGCCCACACGAAAGATATGCCAGCGTACGGTGGCGCAAATAGAGAGTCAAGCTCAATGGATCGATTGAAATAACTGAGCGCTTTATCTAGATTTTCAGGAGTAGGGTTATTCTCTGAGTACATTTTCCCATTCATAAATTCTTTATAGGCTTCTGAATTTATTTGCCGTAGCGCACTACTTGATTGTGAATTGTGTAACGTCATACCTATTTCATTTGCAACAGTACTAGCCACATCATCAAACAGATATAAAATATTCTTAAAGGGTCGATCAAATATTTTTGCCCAAAGATGAGTTTCTTTTGGGAATGCTTTGATCAACTGAATATTAATCCTGACGCTATCACCAACCGAAAGAACCGAAGCCTCAATAACTGCATCAACATTTAATTCATTAGCAATATCCTGAATATTTTTCTCTGACCGATTTTGATAACTTAGAGTTGATGTTTTTGAGATTACATCCAATGATTGAATCTGTGATAGAACTGTAATCAGATTATCATGCATTCCCAATAACAGATAATCCTGATCCTTGTTTCCCGTCAGGTTGTCAAATGGAAGAACAGCTAAAGACTTAATTTGACTACTTTGGTGTTGCTGTTGATCTGTTTCAGAAAAGTATTTACTGATTACAAAAATTAATCCGACTGAAAATACTATTGCAATAAATATCCAAACCGAATATCTCGACTTTTTCGGTACTCCATTTACAACTTTCTCAAACTGAATTTCAGAATCAAACGAGATGGAATAAAGTGCGACTGATTCTGAAACATTTTTAAGATCTCGTAACCCAATGGGTGTACTCCGAATACCATGTTTATTGATCAGGTTTCTTTGAACAATATCAGTTACTAAAATCTCATTTGAACCAGCTAGTGCCTGTACTCTACTCGCAACATTAACCCCATCACCATAAATTTCATTCCCTTCAACCACTACATCACCCAGGTGTATTCCAATCTTCAAGTTGAGTCCATCTACTTTTTTTGTTTCTGAAAGAATGGCACCGGCACAGTAGGAAGCATCAGAAATGGATTGAAAGCTGGCGAGCATGCCATCTCCCATTTCTTTAAGTAATTGGCCATTAAAACGAGTGATCCATTTTTTATGTAGGTCTCTGTTTTTTGTTATAAGCGATAAGGAGTACTGTTCATCCCTACCCATCATTGCAGTATATCCCACAATGTCGGTAAACATGATTACCTTCAACTCGTGCCGGGGAGTCATTAGCTAAATATAATTCTATTAATTTTTAATGTCAACTTATCAACTAGAATTAAGACTTGCTTAATCGTTACTATCGCAAACATTAATTACTAAGATCTTAATTTGACTTAATCATCAGATATTCACTCCTTTTCTCTGTTTACTTTTCTTTGCACCAAGGAACCAACTGGCGATTAATCCACTTAATGTTCCAAACATGGCAACACCAAAAATTATAAGTACACTGGCAACAATCCTTCCACCGGTTGTAACCGGATAAACATCGCCATATCCAATTGTAGTAACAGTACCAATCGCCCACCAAAGAGAATCCTCGGCTGTTTTTATGTTTCCATGAGGAACATCCTCCAATCGAAGAATAGTGATTGAACAAAATATCATAAGCAGTATGGTAATAATCGCCATACTTGAAACCGTGCTCTCCACCCGGTTCTTCTTAAAATGCTTTACCAGCACACGAAGTGAACGAAAAACCCGTAGTACACGAACCAGGCGAATAATGCTAAAAAGTCTTCCAGCCCTTAAAAATTCAAGCATGGGTATACTTGAGATCAGGTCGATCCAACCCCAACGCATAAACTCAAGTTTACTTTCTGCCTGATAAAATCGGATTGAAAAATCAATCAGAAATATGACACATATCAAATCATCGAATATTCCCAACACCCTCGATATCTCCGGATCAAGATCATAAAGTGGGTGATGTGGTGGTTGAAGGAAATGAAATATTTGGCGATGGAATTAATGTTGCCAGTCGTATTCAGGCACTTGCTGAACCCAATCAGATACTGGTAACTGATATAGTACATAGAAATCTTGTTAATAAAGAAGGCATTCAAAGTTTAGCAGTAGGAGAGAAGCATCTAAAAAACGTGATTGATGCAGTAACAGTTTATTCTGTTTCATTTAATGCTGATTTACAATTTGAAGAGCTTGGTAAGCTGACGCCTAAGAAGTCCAGATATCCTGCCTGGATATTTATTGGAATTTTATTTATCACGGCATTATTTTTTGTCATTAATAAATATTTCGCTGATTCGTCAAAGACAATACCTGATAGCCCCATCCGATCCATAGCGGTACTTCCATTTGATAACCTTACCGATAATGATGACCAGCAAAATCTGTTAGCGGGAATGCATGACAATCTGATCACCACATTATCACAAATCAAATCACTGGATGTTATTTCGCGAACTTCAACGCTTTCCTATAAAGGCAGCGGTAAAAAAAGTATGCAGGAAATGGCAACTGAATTGAATGTTGATGCCATTATTGAAGCTTCGGTTCTTTCAATAGGAGATAGTGTTAGAATCAACATTCAGTTAGTGAAAGCTTTTCCTAAAGAAAAACATTTATGGGCGAAAGTCTTCGATCGTCCTTTTGAGAATATCCTTTACCTGTTTGATGATGTTGCGAGTACAGTCGCCAATGAAATTGATCTGACACTGCATAGTTCTGAATCCAATAGTGCACTTAGGAAAATAAATTCAGACGCTTATAAAGCTTTTATGAATGGCAAAATTTATGTAGAAAACAACCCCACTCCAGAGAATGTACAAAAAGCACTTATTTATTTTAATCGAGCCATTGAGCTTGATTCATCGTTTGCACCTGCCTATGCTGGTGTTTCCTGGGTATGGATAACACTTTTTCAATTGAATCAGGCTAGTGGTGAGGAGGCAATTCCAAAAATCTATTCCTACAATCAAAAGGCACTTGAGTTGGATCCAAATTATCCGGAAGCTCAGTATCACAAAGCTATCAATGCTTTTCAAAGTGAATGGGATTGGGCAAAGAGTGAAAAAGCATTTCGAAAAGCATTGGAAGTAAATCCAAATCACTCATTTGCGCACGCACACTTCGCTCATATTCTTATGATTCAAAGAAGGTGGGAGGAAGCCTTAGCTCACGCTGAAATTGCTTCAAGACTTGATCCGTTGAGCCCACATATACAAGGTTTGGTTGGTATTGTATTTCTTCATCATGGTGACATTGATAAAGCTTATGAAATTTCGAGCCGCAATAATGAAATTTTTGGTAAGTTATTGATTGATGAAAATTACGCTTATCTGAAAGGTGATTTGGATCGCTCTCTGGAATTATTGCTGTTGCAATTGGGCCAAGATGTAGTGAAGCGTGATTCTGTTAGGAAAGTCTATCAGGAATCGGGTTATTCAGCTGCTATAGAAATTGTGGCGCATGAACAGGAAAAAAAAGGGGGACCGCAAGGTGTTGTACTTTATGAGCGTCTTAATAGGATCGATGACGCTATTCGGATATTGGAGCTTTTGTATAGACAACATAATCCAAACCTTCCCTACTTTTTTACTGGATTTTTAAAAAAGTTGGAGAAAGATGTACGGTATATTCAATTGGCAAAAGAATTAAAACTAAAGTATTAGCTTTTTTTGTATTGTATGCGATGTATGAATTCAGTAAGTGTTGATTCTAATCAATAAGTTGATATTAAAAATTAATAGAATTATTTTTAGGTAATGACTTCCCGGCATGAGCTGAAAGTAATCATGTTTACCAACATTGTGGGTTATAC
>JAOUDZ010000133.1 GCA_029858965.1 Cyclobacteriaceae bacterium | reverse complement strand
ACAGTATGGCTGGCCTTTGGCAAAAAAATAAGAAAACACTTCCGAATGAAAAGAATGCAAAAAGCGCATCAGAAATTTCTTGAAGGATATGCCCAACAGATTGAGAAAGTTAGCGTCGCGTTCTCTGCTATCACCACTGAAAATGCCCTTTCACAGTGGAAAAAATATATGGAGCAATTGGAGGCAAGACCCTATACAAAACTCACCACGCGCGAAACGTTGCAATTGGAGAAAAATGAATCTCTTGGTCATAATCTGCACGTTATAGATGGCGCAATCTATGGACACAATACCACCGTCATAGAATCGCTGGAGCATTTAAAGGCATTTGCCGATCAACGATTTTCACAAAAACTGGAGGAAGTGAAGCATGGATAAGCCTCTCTTTTCCTGGTTTTCTTTGGATTGGTTCAGCCCCTCTACGTTGAATAGCTTTACCTGGAGCAATCCGGTTTTCCTTTACCTCATCGCTTCTGTCCCTTTACTATTCTTATTCCGTTGGTTAGTCCGGTACAGGTTCAACCAAAAATTGCCGGTAGCCGTTACGCCAAAAGATTTGCATATTTCGCCCCTTACCCTCATACGTCTCTTCCCTGAACTTCTGCTCATGCTGGCATTGGCCCTAATCCTGTTGGCTTTGGCAAGGCCGCAAAAGACAAATGAGAAAGTAGAGCAATGGACCGAAGGCATTGATATCATGCTAGGGTTGGATATCTCCCAGTCCATGCAGATTGAGGATTTCAAACCCAATCGCCTGGATGCAGCCAAAGGGGTGGCCAGAAGTTTCATAGCGGGACGTGTACAGGATCGTATTGGGATCGTTGTCTTTTCCGGCGATGCTTTTTCCCTTGCTCCGCTGACCACAGATTATGAACTATTAACATCCTACATTGATGAAATCGGTTTTGAAATGATTGAAAACCGAGGGACTGCCATTGGGAGCGCTTTGGCGGTTATTACAAACCGGATGGGGGAATCCGATGCAAAATCAAAAGTCTGTATTCTCCTGAGTGATGGCGACAATACAGCCGGAAACATCGACCCGATCACTGCAGCAGAATTGGCTTCTGCATACGGCATTAAAATATACACCATTGTTGTGGGCAAGGAAGGGCTTGTTCCCTATGGAAAAGATTTCTTCGGACGACCCAACATGATCGAAAACACTGTAGATGAAACTACGATGCGAAAAATAGCGCAGATTGGTGGTGGTGAATTTTTCAGGGCTGCTGACAACCAGGCTTTGGGGCAGGTATTTGCACGGATTGACAAATTTGAAAAAGCAGAAATAAAGGAAACGCGTTTTAAAGATACATCTGATTACTACTTCATCTATTTACAATGGGCCCTCGTCTTATTCCTGTTCTGGCTCTTACTAAAATCTACCTTTGTAAGTAATGTGCTGCAGGATTGAATTGCTACATTCCCGACAGCGAAAGGCAAATCAAAAGCAGATACTATTGATGAGGAATGTTGTCGGGAAAAAGGATCAGTCTCCCCGCGAAGAATACAAGCACGATTCCCAGAATGATGTTCATCATGCGAACAAATCCGGGTGTAATAATTAGCCGTAATTTGGCCGCAAGTTTTGCTTTGATAATGTCGGTTGTGAATACAGTCGCAACGATCGAAGCAAAGAATATTAAGGCTTCTTTGGATGACGTATACCCCAGCCTGGTAGTTGCTACACCAACGGTAGCGATCCAAAAGAAAACCACCATCGGGCTCAGTCCATTAATCAAGAAACCTTTTGCTGCCAACCGAAACCAGCTTCGTGTATGCACTTTTTCCGGATCGTATCGGCTAAGTTTTCTGCTCTTGATGAAGATGTAATAAAGTCCAAACAACAGCAATGAACCACCACCGGCATAGGCCAGATAATGTCGGAAGTTTTCAGTTTCAATAAATTGGATTAGTCCCAGATAGGAAATCAAAATATAAAGTGCATCACTGCATGAAACGCCTATAGCGACGAAGACGCCGCTCCAAAACCCACGTTCTACACTGGTTTGCAGTATGGTAAAAAACACCGGCCCTATCAATAAGGCAAGCACAATCCCCGAAATAATACCATTAAGAATGATATCCATTCGCATGGGTTTGAAGAAAACTTTTCCAATCCTCCAATTGCGTATTTTTCATCACCCTTGGAAATTTGTTCTGCCCGCCGACTTTTCCAATTGACTCCATCCAATCATAAAATGTCCTAACCGGGATTACATCTACAAAAACCTCTTTCAATGCTGCACTTCGTTCCACCGCATAGTCATCGTTAAGTGCTTTTAGATGCTCATCGATTTTCTCCTTGAGCAATGTTTTATCAACCAGATCATCTGTACCAATAAACCAATGGTGTGCAAATAGCGAATCGTGCGGAATTCCCGCAACAGCAAATTCAGGAATATCTATATTGAACTCATTGGACACCAGTTCGATTGCCTTATTCATGTTGTCTACCGACAAATGTTCTCCGCAGAGACTCAGAAAATGTTTTGTCCTTCCGGTAATTACAATTTCTACCTCCTCCAGTGAGGCAAACTTGATTACATCTCCGATAAGGTAGCGCCATGCCCCGGCATTCGACGAAAGTAAAATCGCATATTCCTTCCCCTCTTCCACTTCATCAATCAACAAAGACTCCGCATTCGGTCTTATTTCGCCATCCGCTGCAAAGTTCTTTTCTTCAAAGGGAACAAACTCATAGAATATTCCATTGTTTAGCACAAGCCGCATGGATCGCCGGTCTGGATATGCCTGAAAGGCGATGAAACCTTCAGATGCCAGATAAGTTTCTATGTATTTAATCGGATGACCCAATAACTTCTCAAACCCTTTTCGATACGGGTCGAAAGACACGCCGCCGTGTACATAGACCTCCAAATTTGGCCATACCTCGTGTATATTATTGAGTTTATGGTACTTAATTATTTTCTCCATGAGTATCTGTATCCAGGCCGGAACGCCAACCACAATACCAATATCCCACTCCCACGCTTTTCTGGCAATCTCATCCAGCTTGGCATCCCAATTGCGGGTTTTGGCAATCTTTTTTCCAGGCTTATAGAAGTGCTGAAACCAGAACGGAAGCCGGGCAGCTTGAATCCCACTCAAGTCACCTTCAAAATAGCTACCGCGTTTATTCAGGTGCGTACTTCCTCCCAGCATCAAAATTCCTGACTCAAATATTTCAGGTCTTAAATCATATTTTGAAAGTGTCAATATTTGACGAATGCTTGTCTTTTGTATTGACTTTGTCATATCCTTTGTAACCGGGAGGTATTTTGAGGAGGCTTCAGAGGTGCCGGAGCTCAGTGCAAAATATTTTACCCTGCCAGGCCAGCAGATGTTTCTTGCGCCCTGGAGAGCCAGCCTCCACCAATCGGCATATATCTTATCGTAAGTATGGATTGGAACCTGGTTCTTAAAACGCTTGTAGAATTCCTTATCTCCTTTTCTAAACCCGTGCAGCACTTCGCTAAAGTTGTGGTACTTGCCAAACTCTGTCTGACTTGCAGTGATGAGCAGCTCCTTCAACTCCTTCTTTTGAAGATCGAAAGGTGCTGTATATTCCTGCTCAAGCATTTCACGAATCCTGATTCCTTTTTTCAGCAATGTTCCAAGGATCGCCATATTTGCGTTAGCTTTGATTGTTTGAAAGGCTAAATTAGGCATGAATATTAAGAATAGCATCACCAAATTCTCTCAAAACTTACCACCTGGCTGCAAACTCGTCGCCGTAAGCAAGACAAAACCCATAGAAAGAATTCTGGAGGCATATCAAGCTAATCAACGCATCTTTGGCGAAAACAAAGTTCAGGAACTCGTTGCCAAATATGAGGCTCTGCCAAAAGACATAGATTGGCATATGATAGGCCACCTCCAATCAAACAAGGTAAAATACATCGCCTCCTTTGTGAGCCTCATTCACTCGGTCGACAGTATGAAGCTGCTGCAGGAAATCAATAAGCAGGCAATAAAAGCAAATCGGAGCATTCCTTGCCTCCTGCAAGTCCACATTGCAGAAGAGGAGACGAAGTTTGGTTTTTCGGAAGAAGAAGTATTTAGCCTGCTACATGACGAAAATTTCAAGAAACTTCAAAACATTAAAATCATTGGACTGATGGGTATGGCAACATTGACACAAGATTCTAATCAGATACGCAGAGAATTCAAATCACTGAAATCGCTATTTGAAAAAATCAAGTTATTGACAATACCGTCAACCGTTGAAATGAAGGAACTCTCGATAGGCATGAGCGGTGATTACAAAATTGCCATTGAGGAAGGCAGCACAATGGTCCGTATAGGATCTGCAATATTTGGAGCGCGAAACGAACAATAAAATGAATCAACGCAATACGCTTCTAGGCGGTGCTGCGATGGGTGGCACAGCGGTTATGATTGGGGCCTTTGGCGCTCATGCTTTTAAGGCATCGCTTATGGCGGCCGGTAGGTTAGAGACTTATGAGCTTGCTGTTCGCTATCAGTTCTATCATGCGTTTGCCCTTCTGATAGTCGGCATGGTCATGAATCTGAATCCTACAAGGCTTATGCAATACGCAGCGTATGCATTCCTGCTTGGCATACTGTTTTTTAGTGGCAGCCTCTATCTGCTGTGCCTCACCGGATATCGCATGCTGGGGGCAATTACCCCTGTTGGTGGAGTGTTGTTCACCGTGGGATGGGTGCTGCTGTTTATTGGAGTATATAAAGCAACAAAAAAGTCCCACACATAAGTATGGGACTTTTTTTAATCATGTATTGTCGGCGAATGATTTACTGTGGCTGAACCTTTTTTTCCAGCACATTTGTGGTAAACGAAATTTGACTACCATCGGCATTTGCAGCGTTAGAAACCACAGTAACCACCTTGTTTTGTCTTCCCATTTTTCCTGCGCTGTTAAAGGCTACTGTAAGTTCACCTTTTCCTCCGGGAGGAATAGGATCCCGTGGCCAGCCTTTTGGTGTTGTGCAACCGCAGGTAACCTGAACATTTGTGATGATGAGTGGTTCAGTGCCGGCATTGGTAAACTTAAATGTCTCCTCTACCTTATCACCTTGAAATATATCCCCAAAATCATGCACTTTTTTCTCAAACATGATCAATGGTCCACTTTGTTTTGCAGTGCTGGCTTCCTGTGCAAAACCTTGTGCAGCAAATGCCAACATAACGAAAAGGAAAAAATACTTCTTCATACCTAAATTTTTTTCAAATTTAAACTCTTATATCAACAATTCTGCCAGAAATATAAAATTTCTAGGCATTTCATGTGACTTTTACTTCGATCTAAAATTAGATACCCAGGTAACCAGATGGATTCAGCAATCACAAAAATCTACGGGGATAGGGTTAGAATTCGGGTCTGTGGACTATGCTGGATGGAGAGCCAATTGCTGCTGGTCAACCATAAAATGCAGAATAGCGATTTTTGGGCACCGCCGGGCGGCGGAGTTGAATTTGGGGAATCGCTCAAAACAGCGTTGAAACGTGAGTTTCTGGAAGAAACAGGGCTTGAAATTGAAGTTGGAGACTTTGCCTTTGGATGTGAGTTGATCAACAATCCACTCCACGCAATAGAACTATTCTTTAACGTAAATTGGACGGGAGGTACGCTGAAAACTGGCTATGACCCTGAATTACAGCTAATTCAAGATACAAAATTCCTCACCGAGCTCGAAATTCGGCGAATTCCGTCAGCCCGGTTGCACGGAATATTCCAGGTTGCGGGCAATGTGAACAAATTGAAGTTGCTGTCAGGTTTTTACAGCATTTAATTTGGCATTCTGTAAAGTCTACCTTGTGAATTACCCTGTAAAATAATTATTATTGCACACTTAAACCTTGAACAATGAACCTGACAAGAATTTTATCCATTGTATTCTTCGCTACAAGTTTAGGGCTGGGATACTATTTATTCCATACTATCAACTCGACCATACAATTTAAGGCTGCGATTGTCGATACCGAAAAGCAGATTACTGACAAATTATCCATAATACGAGAAGCTGAGAAGGTTTATCTATCTCAATTCGGACACTACACAGCAAACTGGGATTCTCTGATAAACTTCATCGAGAACGAGAAAGTACCGATTACAATCAGAACTGAGAAGATCACCCAATTGAGTTATGGTGAAGAACAGGTAGAAGTACAGGTTGATACTATTGGTTATATGCCGGCCAAAGACAGGATTTTCAAGAAAACATTTACCATGAATGTTTCTACTGAAGGCACTTTCTATGGATTTTTAGCAAAGGCAGGCGATTATGTTTTGCAGGGATCGCCGGCATATCGATTTAAGCCGGCGGAGAAAGAAAAAATCGAAGTATATCCTTTCACTGAGCAAGGAACAATTACAGGTGTTGCAGAAAT
Organism: Cyclobacteriaceae bacterium; assembly: GCA_029858965.1. Taxonomy (GTDB): domain Bacteria; phylum Bacteroidota; class Bacteroidia; order Cytophagales; family Cyclobacteriaceae; genus Chryseolinea. Next base: position 5,277 of record JAOUDZ010000133.1, on the reverse strand, counting down.
CGCGCCAGGAACCGAAGTAGGAAGAGGCACTACCCTTTATAATTTGTGGGAATACACATTAAACCCTGCCGTCGACATTAAGACGCTGGCGATTGTTCCCGGATCAAACGGAAAAAAGTTTGACATCTATGTTGGGAAAATCGATCGGAATACGGTTAAGGTTAGTGTTATTGAAGTGAGAGATCCTTCCCCGATTAATCCGGAAAGAAAAGCTACTAACGAAGCAAAGAACCGTCAACCACTATTTTTCGGGTCACGCGTTGACGTTGGAACAGGTGGAAACTGGGAATAACTTGCAGACAGGCGCACTATCTTATAAACTAATACGCAAGATCAAGGACGACCTTTTTGATGAAGAGTTTATTGACCGCTACCATCTCTTCATTAATATTGGCACACGCGACTTTCAACTCCTGGTTATAGACCCACAAGAGAATAAGGTACTTCTGTTGGAGGATTTTGTGCTCCCTGGTCTCACTTCAAACGAGGAACTACTGCAAATCCTGGATCAGCTTTTCGATTCCCATGCATTTCTCAAAGCAGGATTTTGGAAAAAAATAAAAGTCTCCGTTAAGAATCAGAAGTTCGTGCAGGTTCCCCAGGAACTGTTTGCTGCTGAATCTATCACCGAGTATTTGAAATTCAATGCAATTGTAGATACCTCACGAGATGAATGCCTTGCATCGACTAATCCTATAGCAAAAGCCGTTACGGTTTTTGCCGTAGACAATGATCTGAGAACCTGGCTTGATGGTATCTATCCAAATAACACGCCTACGTTCACACATCAATCCGCAGCACTCATAGAAGGTACCCTTCACTTTGCCAGGGAACGTGGTAATAATCCCTTGTATATTTATGTGGATCGATTTAAACTACACATCATGGCCTGCGAGGCGGGTAAATTAATCTACTATAATCAATTCGCGATTAAGCAATTTTCCGAATACATCAAGTATATCATGTTGGTTTTAAAGTCCCTTCAAATGGATCAGCGAACCAGCGAAGTTGTATTGTGGGGATACATTGGCAGAAATTCTCCGCATTACCTCGAGTTCTGCAAGTACATCAGTAACGTAAAATTTGGTGACGAGCCAGATTACCTGAACTTTGGATATGTATTTGACGAAATCCCGGAACATCATTACTTTGACCTATACAGCCTTTACCTTATCGACTAATTCCCTGGCAACGTAAGCCCCGGACAAAGTGTTTGGCAATTTATTTTAATTGGTATTTCTTAGTTTTTCCCGACATTTATTCAATACAACCTTACTATGGAAAAACGCATTGCACTCTTCCCCGGATCTTTTGATCCTTTTACAAAGGGACACGAAGATATCGTTTTAAGAGGACTCCAGTTATTCGATGAAATCATTATTGCCATAGGGTATAATAGCCAAAAAAGTGAACGCTATTTTGACGTTGAAGCCATGGTAGGTTACATCGAGCGTACCTTCAAGGAATATCCCAACATCAAAATTCTAAAATTCTCAGAACTAACGGCAGAATTTGCCCGGAAAAACGGGGCTCGCTTTCTATTGAGAGGACTTCGCAATACGACTGACTTTGAATATGAAAACAGCATATCACAGGTGAACAGAAAGTTGTATCAGCAAATGGAGTCCGTGTTTCTTATAACAACGCCACAACTTGCGTGGATAAGCTCATCCATTATTCGGGAGGTACATCGTTATGGCGGTGACGTATCAGAATTCCTCCCCTACACATTGGATTAAGAAAGCAGGCAGCAGAACAGTACTGCTGGTAGGTTGACTACTCTTTAGGTGATTTTACTTCAACCAGATTGTAGTATTTTTCAAAAACATAGCTTATTGATTTATAAGAATGCTCTAGCGCATGATATACTTCCTTGCGATTCATCCAGCGTGTTTCCTCAATGTCTTCAGCCGCATCAGGCCGCATGCGTGTGTCGTCAAGAATGTCCATTGCATACCAGCGTGTCTTCTTGATCATTAGTCGCCTGTTCATGGTATAGGTATGCCAGGTAGTACAGATCTTTTTCCCAACCTTCACACTGACGTTGCATTCCTCCTCCACTTCTCGCACCGCTGTATCTACAGTCCGTTCTCCTTTTTCCTTTTTGCCTTTCGGTAGGTCCCACTTCTTCATTCTGTAAATCATCAGAAACTTGTCTTTTTTTCGCACCAAACCTCCAGCTGCTTTCACCACCTTGAATTTACTGCGCAAGTACTCCTTAATCGCGTCATAATCCTTTGCAGAAAGATTCAGCGACAGAAGATTCGTGGGAACCATGGAGTCCAATGAACTCAGCAACAGATCAACATGCGACTCACCCACATTCTGAATCCAAACATGATTTAGCAATTTGGCTTGTGTGAGCGGTTCCTGAGCAGCATCAATGGTTACATTCACCCTCCCCAAATCAGGGTGCTCATCCGCGCCTAGAATCTGGACAGGAATATCGTTGATAAAAATGACCATGGGTGATGAGTTTACAACTATACCTAGCAGGCAAAAGAGCAAATAATTATCAAGCTGACAAGCAGATTTAAGAAAAAAAATGAAAGTAATGGGTACAATCCTGCCAATCCAATTGAATCAGCCTGTCCTAACATTTACAAGAAAGGATTTTAGTTCTAACTTTCGAAACTATGCCAATCATCAAAGTTCAGGAAGAAATGGCCGGCAAGGTAGCCGCCATGTTGCTTCAAATTCAAGCCATTAAGCTTAGCGCTGAGAAACCATTTATCTGGAGTTCCGGATGGAAATCGCCGATTTACTGTGACAACAGACTCTCGCTTTCTTATCCGGAAATCCGCAAATTTATTCGCGACGGTCTTGTGAAAGCTATACAGGAGAACTTTTTCACTGCAGAGTCTATCGCCGGCGTGGCCACTGCGGGTATAGCACAGGGGGCCTTGGTTGCTGAGTCCCTGGACCTCCCATTTATTTACGTTAGACCCAAACCAAAAGCACACGGGATGGAAAACCTGATTGAGGGTAGAATAGTGAAAGGACAAAAGGTGGTGGTGGTGGAAGATCTGGTTTCTACCGGAGGAAGTTCCTTGAAAGCAGTGCAAGCTCTTCGGGAAGCTGGATATGAAGTGTTGGGTATGGTCTCCATTTTTAACTACGGATTCGATATTGCCACGCACAATTTCTACGAGGCCAATGTCTCACTCGTCAGTCTGAGCGACTACAACAGTCTATTAAAGTATGCCCTTGAACTGAAATACATCACCTCCGATCAGGTTATTTCGTTAAAGGCCTGGCGCGTTGACCCCTCAAATTGGAAAAAGTGAAAGCCAGCCAAAATACGTTCGCGCCAAGATCAAGCATCGATCAGGCTGCGCGTAAAACGCTACCCTCATTTGGGAAGCATGCAAATCTGATTGTTATCGGCGCAGGCGCGTTCGGTGGATGGTCAGCGCTGCATCTTTTGCGCAGGGGATTCAAAGTGACTTTGATCGATGCATGGGGCCCTGGCAATTCAAGATCAAGCTCAGGCGATGAGACGCGCGTGATCCGTTCAACATATGGCAGCAATGAAGCCTATTTCGATCTGAATGTTCGCGCCCTCCAACTTTGGAAAGAAAACGAGGTACGCTTCCGGAAGAAGTTATTTTTTAATACCGGGGTGCTTTGGTTTTGTTATGGAGAAAAAACTCCACTGGTGGATGATTCTTTGCCCTTCGCAAAGAAGCACACGATGCAGTACGAATACCTGACACCTCAGGAAATGATGGTTCGCTTTCCTGCTATCAGTACGCAAAGTTTACATCATGCGTATCTTGATCCCTTCGGAGGTTATCTGATGGCACGCGAAGCCACGCGTTGTGTTCAGCAATCATTTGTGAAAGAAGGTGGAAACTATGTTCAGGCTCACGTCAAGCCAGTAATGAACAATCAGACGATGGATAGTATTATGCTGTCAAACGGAAATCAGCTTCGTGCTGATGCCTACTTGTTTGCATGCGGGGCATGGCTTGGGGAGTTGTTTCCCACCGTCTTAGGGCATCTTATCACGTGTACCAAACAGGAAGTTTATTATTTTGGAACGCCCGCCGGGACTGCACCTTCATTTGATGAACTCCCCGTATGGGTAGATGTTGATGGAACGGATTTTTATTATGGCATTCCCGGCAACACCCATAGAGGATTTAAGATTGGCGTAGACTTACGCGGTGAAATTTTTAATCCCACGACCGGCGAAAGAACGCACACGCCCGAAGCATTGGACAAGGCAAGAAAGTTTATCGGCTACCGCTTCCCAGCACTGAAAGATGCACCACTCGTTGAATACCGCGTATGCCCGTATGAAAACGCTCCGGATGGAAATTTCATTTTCGATTTGCATCCCGAAACTGAGAATGTGTTTTTACTGGGAGGTGGTTCCGGACATGGATTTAAACACGGACCCGCGCTCGGTGAATTGGTTGCCGATGTTTTATCCGGCAATAAGAAAGCTCCGGATTTATTTTCCCTGCATAGATAATCCAGCCAAGGCCGCAGGTTGCCAGCGCGTAATACAAATGTACAATCCGTGGGTAGCGAAAAGTCGGGAGAAATTAGGGAAAGTTACGATCGGGCAGCTGGTGTATCCAACCAGGAAGAAGTGATATTATTCAGGACTTTCACTTTGTGATTGAAATCACCTTTGATTTTCGACCTGATTTTCTGCATGTTTTCCAATAAGTCGTTCGTTTCGTCCGGCAGCGATTCTTCCAGGTATTCGCGCATACGCTTTGATATTGTAGGTGACTTGCCATTGGTTGAAATGCCGATTTTCAAATGACCCCTGGTCACAACGGAACCTAAGTAGAAATCACATAAATCAGGTGTATCCGCAACGTTAACAAGCAGCCTTTTGGAGCGGGCAAATTTCCGAATAGTCTGGTGGAGGCCTCTGTTATCCGTAGCCAACATCACAAGATCCTTGCCCCACAAGTCCCAGAGCTTAAAATTTCGCTCGTGTAGTTTCACCGCAGGATGCATTTGTGCCAAAGCATGTATTGGATCCGAAATGGTTCTGGCAACCAGTGTAACCCTTGCTGTGGGACTGTTTTTTAGAATTGCCGTTAGCTTCTCGATGCCCACGTGGCCACCACCAACAATCAGCGTCTCGAGCGATTCAAGCTTTAAGAATACAGGGAAAAGATTATTTCTATCCATTTTTATAGCATTGAATTCCAATTTCCTGCGCTATTTCTTCTCTTGCATGTGCATGGTTTACAACTTCACCTACGACAATGATAGCCGGAGAACCAATGCCTGCGTCCATGGCAAGATCTC
>JAOUDZ010000218.1 GCA_029858965.1 Cyclobacteriaceae bacterium | reverse complement strand
GTTCTTTCTGTCGTAGCCGGTCAGGTCAGGGCCAAGACTGGCTCCATCTTCAAAAAGACGATGGCATCTCCCACACATGCTGTTAAAAATAAGCCGGCCCGCCAATGGATCCCCGGCTCCTGATTTCAGCAACTGTGATACCCTCGTGATCTGACTATTTCTTTCATCCTGCGAAACGGGCGCCGTTTCTGGCCACAACCTGCTCACAGTTTCAGTGATATCAGGATCTTTCAGCAAGGTTAGCTGATGGACTATTTCCACCGGCACATCTGTTTTGTCTATCGTATGCGCTATAAATTTTTCGCCTGGCTTTTTTTCGCGGGCAATGGCATTCAGAAGCTGCACAGCCCAGGGTTTTCTGCTGGCAAGTAAGGTGAGCGCAGCGGCGCGCACAAAGGGATCTGCCCGGAGTTTATCAGGGTAGGCATCAACAACCCGGGATCCAATTTTCGGATTATCGTATCTTGGCAAAGCCTCAAGGGAACCTTGCTTAATTGCAGCCGATGATTGGCCGCTTTCCAATAATTTCAATAGCACAGGAACCGATTCCGGCCGATTAACTTCACCAAAAATCCGGATATACGACAATCGTTCACCAATTGCTGCGTGATCATCCGCTATAGTCAACAACGCTTTGTCTATTGCTTCCCGGTGTCCCTGGCGCAAGGCAAGTGCCAACGACTCCTTTCCAAATTCAGCCTGAAAGGGTTGTAGTGCCTTGACCAATTCAGCAGGCAATGTTGTAACATCACGACCCCTGAGCCCCTCCTGCAAGCCATTGATTAACGGCCCGGCATCTTTAACAGAAGGCGCCAGCTTCAATAAGCGTGAACAGGCGGCATAATTCTGATCGCCGCCCGCAATAACCCAGCGCTGCATCAGCCGTCCCAGGATCGACTCCGATACGGTTTGTTTCTCCCAGATTGATGAGTTCTCAAACATAGCAAGTACTTCTTTTCTATCGGACACAGCTTTCGATTCCAATGCCCACCATATCTGCAACGGAATGTCAGCATCATCGTCATCATCATGATGCATCAGGAGGTTTTTAATAATGGGTATCGACTGGACTCCAGGTAGTCGCTTTGCCGTGGCCGCCAGCTGGCTTCTGACTTCAGCGTGAGGTTCTACCGATGCCAGCCTGGAAAGTTCCACGGAAATTGCCGGGGAAACTTTATTTTCATCACCCAACAACCTTATTGCCCACATCCGCACAAAAGGATCACTGTGATGGAGTGCGATTACCGCTACCGTATCATCAAAGCCTCCACTAAGATTTATTGCCCAAAGCGCTTCAAGTGCCGACTGACCTGCTTCCGTTTCCAGGATACGCGTGAGCTCGGGGATTACCGCGCTGTTTCTTCTGTTTCCCACTTCCAACAGCGCCTGCTGCCGGAACCATTTGTTCTTGTTTGAAAGGGTCGCAATCAGCTGATCATTTGAATACGTGCTGATATCAAATCCTGGAAATGATGGATCTGTATTCTTATTGCGAAGACGATATATGCGACCGGTATTTTTGCTCCAGGTATCGCGGGGATCAACATGCGTCAACCGACTGTCGTACCAGTCGGCCAGATAGACAGCACCATCGGGGCCGGTTGTTATATCGACCGGCCGGAACCAATGGTCGTCAGTTTGCAGGATGCGGGTATCATCGATATTGCTGAACGTTGAACCTTGTGGTTCAAAACTGCTGAGCAGCACATAACTTTGCAGTGGATTGATGGCGATCATACGGTCATGATACCTTGCCGGAAGACTTTGTTCTTGATACCTAACGAAAGCATGCGTAAACCTGGCGTTATCGCCCTCGTGTTTCATATTCGATAAATTACCAAAAGCATAGGGATTGGTATACGCCCCATGTTTACCCAGGTTCCTGACATAATAAGCTCCCTGTTTATAATAGCGGCCCCTGCTGGTGCCATTATCGCCTGAATAGATCCGGCCTTTTTCATCTATCTCCACATCAAAGGTATTCCCGCCGCCTTCGGCAAATATTTCAAAAATATGGGTGTCAGGATGATAGCGCCAAACAGCCTGTCCGTTAAACTTGACATTTTTGGAAACGGAAGAGCTGACATTCGCCGTACAGGTACTGCCCTGCGCACCGTATAACCAACCGTCAGGACCCCAACGAAGATTATTCGCTACCGCATGGGTATCTTCGATGCCAAAACCCTCCAGGTGAACCAGGGGCGGCCCGTCAGGAATTCCGTCCTGATCAGCATCAGGATAAGCCAACAGATAGGGCGGATCCATTACCCAAATATTTCGCCTGCCCAGTGCCACACTGGTAGCAATATTGAGGCCCGTGATCGCATCGGTTGACTTATCGAATTTTCCGTCTCCATCAGTATCTTCAAAAAAACTAATCTTGTCAGCACCCTTGATCCCATCGGGCGGTGGTTGCAGCATCTTGTCAAATGCGGCACGGGTGTGTTGATCCAGGCTCATTACCTTCAACCCTTCGGGATAGGGGTACTGGTTATATTGTACTACCCAAAGACGACCCCGGTGATCAAAATTTAAGAAGACAGGCTGCGTAACAGTCGGTTCAGACAAAACCAGGTCCAGGGCCAGATCATCCGGATAACGGAATGTCGTCACGACATCCGCCGGGGTGACCGGGTTGGAACTGTCCGTTAGCGCGCCCCGCCCATCGAAGGTTTTCATGAAATTGAGCACCTCCTCACTCCCTGCAACTTCTTCGAGCTTCTTGTTCTGATTGGGTTTCTGTTGATTGCACCCTGTCATGCCGACAACGATGATTACGATGGCAGCACGGGAAGTAACAATATTCCTACAATAATTCTCCATCGTCTCAGGTGCATTCAAATGTGAACATATAGAACATAGCT
>JAOUDZ010000132.1 GCA_029858965.1 Cyclobacteriaceae bacterium | reverse complement strand
ACGCATAACATTGCCGCCCCACAAGTCACCATGCAAAAGAGAAGGTGTTTCCTCGGGAAGGAGCGAAGGGAGTTTGATATAAAGCTTTTGAAAACTATTAACCAAGGCATTGTCTACCCGACCAGCCGCTGCTGCAAGCTCCACCTGCACACTCAAACGCTGCGCTATAAAAAACTCAGACCAGGAAGAATTGCGTTGATTGCATTGTTTGAGAGACCCTATATAATTATCGTGGTCCAATCCATTGTAGTCTTTCTGCGCCTGGTGAAGTAGTGCCAGTTGCCTGCCCAACTTTTGCCAGTAGCGGCTTGAAGGATATGACTGTTCGATAAATGCGAGAAGAAGAAACTGAAATGCTCCCTCCTCTCCATAACCCAGCACTTCTGGAATATTAATTGTGTTCGTATCCCTGAGCAATTGCAATCCAGCCGCCTCTACCTTAAACATGGATTCAAATTTCCGCGCGTCATTCCACTTCAAAAAGAAGTCACCTGCCGTGGTCCGTAGTCTTCCGCCATGATTAATGCAACCGCCTGTTGAAAAAGTAAAATCCAATAGACGAATATCCTCGCTTGCATCGAGCAGTGATATAACTCCGTATTGCACATTGAAAGGAATATCCTGAAGCATCGCGAATACCCGACTATTTTCTTACCCCATTCTTGTTAAGGAATGGGCTTATTACAATGCCCACGTAATAATTTCGCTTGGCCGCAGCATTATAGTATCTGCCGCCGAAAGCATTTAGGTCATTGCCCAGACTATAGCGTTCGTTGAGCGCATTATCAATCCCGACAAAAGCTTCAAAGGGCAGGTTTTTAGTCAGATTAGTTCTAATACCTAGCCGTGCGCCCAACAAAACATATGACGAAGCATACTCGCTATTTGCGTCATTGAGCGGGATAGCATCTGTATACCCAGAGGTGATGTTGATGTATATCTTACGAAATATAATATCTGCGCCCAATAGTGCGATAGTTGGCGCAACACCGGTTAGCCTGTTACCCGAGAAATCGTTTCCATCTTGCACATAATCAACAAACCGATAGTAATTATAGGTATAACTGCTCCAAAGGTTAAGTCTCGAAATTATCCTTCCGTTTAGCTTCGGTGCCCAGGACAGTTTGGCTTCAACACCTCGCTGATCAGTCTTCCCGGCATTTACAAAATAGTCTGCGCCATCCGGCGCGCGTTGAATGACTATCGTTTCATCAAGTTGAAAATCATATACCGTCAACTCAAAAAGCAGCTTCTCCCTGAGTGCACTACCCCGCAGCCCGAGTTCATAACTATTGCCACGCTCAGGGTTTAGGTTGTCATTGTATGTCCCAGTTGAAGGACGGACTTCCGCCAAAGAAGGCGGAGAGAATCCCTTGCTAAAACTTCCATATAGGGAAACAGCAGAACTCAATTTTTTCAACAATGCTATCCTTGGTGAAAATACGGGACTAAATTTCCTTTGTTGTGCAATGGACGGGTTTTCAAGCAAAGCCGAAAAATCATAGTTCAGAAAATTCTCACTGGCGCCAATTGTTAAATAGAAGTCATTTGGCAGATCCAGCTCTGCCTGCGCAAATACCAAGAGCTGCTGTGAAGCGAGTTCATCATTGGCCTGGATATTGGTCCCCACCTCACCCAGATTATTGTCATAAACTTTCACGGGTGAGAAAAAGTATTGGTATTCTGCCCCAAATGTAATCTTGCCTTTCCATGTCTCCCGCTTGAAATCGTACTGTGTATCGGTTCTGCCCCCAATATTGGTCTCATCTCTTATTTCATAATTTCGAATTGAAGGATTTTCAAATTCAGTAATCGAGCCATACACCCCAGCCCTGGTAGTCCAATTATTGCTCCATGCATATTCATACATAACCCCTGCATACGCAGACTTATTTCTAACTGCTGCTTTAGCTTCCTCAGCCCCTGCCTGCGGTGGGGGAGTTGTTTTCGGTGGCCTGGCTTGCCTGGGATCTTCATCATACTGCGCTTTCGTAAGGCCACCAGGCGTTTCATAGAAAAGGTCTGTATAAAATATTGTGGTGGACAAAGTGCTCCTGGGGTTCAATGCCATCTGAACATCTGCGTTTATGGCATCTCGTCTCATCTTCGTCTGATTCCGATACCCGTCAGCCTGCTGGTGTGCATATTGCACTGAGGCCTTTACTTTTTCCGTACCTGCCTGCGCTGAAAGTTGATAGCGTTGTAGCCCGAAGCTGCCGATTACCGTGGAGAATCTGATCTGAGGCTGCTGGTTAATAGTGTTGTTTAAAAGAATAACGCCACCGGTTCCTGCCCCATACAGACTTGCCCCCGGTCCCTTAATAATCTCCGAGTTTGTAATTGCACCGAAGTCAAGCAAGTTGAGATACGTATTGCCGCCGCCGTCCGTCATGGGCAATCCATTCCAATACACTTTTACATTACGAACCCCAAAGGGCGACCGCAGCAAACTACCCCGTATGGAAAATCTGTAACTTCCCGGAGACCGTTCTTCCATCCGCACGCCCGGAATAGTATTCACGGCAGAAAGAATAGAAGTATTATTAAATCGTTCCAAGTCCTTCAGGCCGACAACAGCAATGGCGGCAGGCACTTCATTCATGGGGCGATCATAGCGGTAAGCGCGTACCACCACTTCCGACAAAAGCTTCGTGGTATCATCACGTTGCCCAATCCCTTCCTGCGCGGCAACAAACCCAGCATGTGTCAGCAAAAATCCGAGCAGAAAAACAGTGCTTCTTGTTGTCATATAGTTATACAGGAAGAAATATAGTAAATACAATTCTGGGATTGGTAACTTTCCAGGTTCTATATTTTAGCACCGGCCAAGCACTACCCTGATTTAATCTCTTTTTTTAGCAAAGAGGCAAAAATAGCAAGCCGGAATAGCAGTCACTTTTACTATTTGGCAACTTAATCAAACGTAAGAAAATGAAAAAATAAGGCTCTCAAAATTTGAGAGCCTTGGTGCATTTGCAATGAGATGATTTACTTAATCTTAAATGCTTTTTTTACCTGGTCAACATAATCCAGTTTCTCCCAGGGAAACAATTGCACTTGCATCTTCTTCTCAGTTTTCATACCTGCGTTAAAAACCTTTTCTACCACCTTAGGTTCTCGCCCCATATGTCCATATGCAGCGGTTTCGGCATAGATTGGAGTTCTCAAATTGAAACGTTGCTCGATAAAATAAGGACGCATGTCAAAAATCTTCCCGACACGTTTAGCTATTTCGCCATCACTCTGCTTAACATTCGATCTGCCGTATGTATTGACGTATAGTCCCACAGGTTGAGCCACGCCAATCGCATATGCAACCTGCACAAGCACTTCGTCACATACGCCTGCTGCTACGAGATTCTTTGCAATATGGCGCGTGGCGTAAGCTGCAGAACGATCTACTTTTGACGGATCCTTTCCAGAGAATGCCCCTCCGCCGTGTGCCCCTTTTCCACCGTAAGTATCAACAATAATTTTGCGACCTGTTAATCCCGTATCTCCATGTGGTCCGCCAATAACAAACTTTCCTGTTGGGTTAACGTGGTATTTGATATCCCTGCCAAAAAGCTTTTGAACTCGTTTTGGCAGCTTTTTCTTTATTCTTGGAATAACGACATTGACAATATCCTCCCTGATCTGCCGCAACATAACAGCATCGCGCGCAAAATCATCATGCTGGGTTGAAATCACAATCGTATCTACCCGTTGTGGTCTGTTGTCATCACCGTATTCTATTGTAACCTGAGATTTGGCATCAGGCCTAAGGTATTTCATGACCTTTCCAGCCTTACGAATAGAAGCCAGTTCTCGCAATAATAAGTGAGCTAATTCAAGGGAAAGCGGCATATAGTTATCCGTCTCGTTTGTTGCATACCCAAACATCATTCCCTGGTCGCCAGCTCCTTGATCTTCTTTCCTCCTCCGTTCAACCCCCTGGTTTATATCAGGAGACTGCTCGTGAATAGCCGAAAGAATTCCGCAGGAATTTGCCTCAAACATATACTCGCTTTTGGTGTAGCCGATCTTTCTAATCACCTCGCGTGTGATATCCTGCACATCCAGATATGCATCTGACTTCACCTCACCGGCCAACACGACCTGTCCTGTTGTAACTAAGGTCTCACATGCCACTTTCGAGTCGGGGTCATATGCCAGGAAATAATCAATAAGGGCGTCTGAAATCTGGTCTGCTACTTTGTCGGGATGGCCTTCAGAAACGGACTCTGAAGTAAATAAATGAGGCATATGGATCCTGTATTTTAAGATTTACTATGATAGTTTGACAATAAATAAGACCGCAAATTTAGAGCGATTTATGAAAAACAAAAAGTTCCTGAGTCCAATCATCCTAAACGCTTAAAAAAAGAAAAACTGCCGGCGCCTTTGGCAACTTCTTTTTAATCATTTTCCACTTCCTTACTGTATGTGTCTTTATATATTCAGATTTACCCGTTATGTCCACAGCTACGCAAAGAAGTGTTTCCTGTTGGAGTGAACCAATTAAAGATTGAAACAGGGCGTTGCTGCGATATGGTGTTTCAATAAAGATTTGGGTTTGGCTTTTTTTTCCGGATTCCTGCTCGAAAGATTTTATTCTCCTTGATGCCTCTGCACCAACTGGCAAGTACCCCTGAAACGCAAAGCATTGCCCATTTAGCCCGGAAGCCATCAGCGCCAGTAGAATAGATGATGGACCAACAAGCGGTATAACCTGAATATCGTTATCATGTGCAAATCTTACCGCCAATGCGCCAGGATCAGCAATGCCTGGGCAACCAGCTTCAGACAGTATACCAATATGGAATCCTGTATGAATTGGAGCAAGTAACTTCTTCACCTCCGTGGGGCTGGTATCCTTATTAAGGACTTCAAATTGAAGTGGTTCAATGGCGTTATAAATATTCAGACTGCTGAGGTAGCGCCGGGCGGTACGCACGTCTTCAGCCAAAAAATGCCCAATGTCAGGCAAGATGTCCAGAACTTGCCTTGTAGTTACTGTCTGTTGGGTATTGTCTGCAATGATCGTAGGAATGAGATAAATCTTTCCAGGCTTCATAGGTTATTGAATCACAATAGAAATTAGTGCACTAAATTTGAGAAGAAAAACTACACATGGGCAAGTTGTTGATTATTGTAGGAATTGTCTGCATCCTATTAGGCCTTTTCATCACCTATGGTCATAAATTCCCTTTTCTCGGAAAACTGCCTGGTGATATCACTATTGAAAGCGGAAACTTCAAAATATATTTTCCAATCGCAACAAGTATTCTTATTAGTATTTTAGTCTCGTTACTCCTATACCTGTACTTCCGCCTTAAAAACTAATTTTTTTACCGGATCAAATCATGATTAACTGTAAACGTTCAAGATTCACATTGCCCCCGCGGCTTACTTATCTCAATTGTGCTTACATGTCCCCCTTGTTGAAAAAGGTGGAGAAAACCGGTATCCGTGGTCTGCGAAAAAAAAGGGATCCCTCCGGAATCCTTCCCGCAGATTTTTACACCGATAGCAGGCTTCTTCGAGAAGAATTCGCAAAACTCATCAACATATCAGACCCAAAGCGCGTAGCCATAATCCCGTCGGTATCGTACGGAATGGCAACGGTGTCTCACAATCTCAAAATTGGTCGTGGAGAAAAAATCATCGTCGCCTCAGATCAGTTCCCCAGCAATTATTATCCCTGGCATAATCTATGTGAAGAAACAGGGGCAGTTCTTACAATCATTGAACCTCCATCAACTCTCTCCGGGCGAGGCAAGATTTGGAATGAAAGAATACTTGATGCAATTGATTCCAAAACAAGGATGGTGGCCATAGGTAATGTACATTGGACAGATGGAACACTTTTCATGCTCGAAGCAATAAGAATTCGAACCAGAGAAGTTGGCGCACTCCTCGTCATTGATGGTACCCAATCGGTAGGCGCATTGCCCTTTGATGTTGAGAAAATCCAACCCGATGCATTAATCTGTGCAGGCTATAAATGGTTGCTTGGTCCCTATTCAATCGGCCTTGCCTATTATGGAGAATATTTTGATCAAGGGAGGCCTATTGAACAGAATTGGATCAATCGGCTGAACAGTGAAGATTTTGAACAACTCGTAAATTATCAACCTCTCTATCAGGAAGGATCACTTCGTTATGCGGTAGGTGAACAAAGCAATTTCATCCATGTGCCCATGTTGTTAAAGGCTATCCAGCAACTCAATCGATGGGGTGTAGAAAACATTCAGTCCTACTGTCAGATCATTTGCGAAAAGACCCTTGCTTCGCTCCAACAAAAAGGGTATTGGGTTGAGGACAATCGTTACCGGAGTAGTCATTTGATTGGAATAAGACTTCTTGACCATAACCCTCAAAAAATTAAAGCGTCTCTTCAAAAAAATAATATTTGTGTTTCTTTTCGTGGAGATGCCATTCGCGTATCTCCAAATGTTTATAACCATGAAAAAGATATTGTCAAGCTTGTCAAGGTATTGTCGCAGTAACGCATGCTCGAGAAAAAGTCCTATTCAAAATTTATTGGTGGTATACTCTTCTGCTTATTCGGGGCAGTATGTTTTTCAACGAAAGCTATTTTTGTAAAACTTGCCTATCGCGACACGGAGGTTGATGCAATTACACTTTTGGCGCTACGCATGCTCTTCTCCTTACCATTCTTTACGCTTTCAGCCATATTCTCTTCCAATCAGAGAAGCAACGTTCGTTTTACTGGCAAGCAATGGATAGGCGTTGCGCTGGTAGGGTGTCTCGGCTACTACGTGAGTAGCCTCCTTGATTTTCTTGGACTTCAATATATCTCAGCGGGCATTGAACGATTGGTGTTATTTATCTATCCTACGCTGGTGTTATTAATGACATCTGTAATCTTCAAAGTAAAAATCAGTACGCGGCAATGGTTTGCGTTGGCCATAACATACGCAGGACTATTTATTGCGTTCTGGGGTGAGGTCAGTTTTCAGGGAGGTACCGGGAATTTTTACAAAGGTGCCGCTTTAGTTTTTGTTTGCGCCGTCACCTATGCAATGAATATTGTTGGAAGCGGAAGGCTAATACCTACTCTCGGCGCAGCCAAATTCAACAGTTATGCAATGAGTTTTGCAGCGATCGCAGTATTGATCCATTTTTTCGTCACTTCAGACAATTCCCTTCTCGACCAGTCATACACAGTTTATTTCTATAGTTTCTCCATGGCAATAATCAGTACGGTGATCCCCTCATATTTGCTAACAGAAGGCATCAAACGTACTGGCTCCGGCAATGCCGCCATTGTCGGAAGCGTCGGACCAGTCTCTACGATTTTGCAAGCCTATTTCTTTTTGAATGAGCCAATGCATGCAATGCAGCTGGCAGGAACTGCGCTTATTCTGGCAGGTGTCCTGATGATAAGCAGTAAGAAGCTCGTTGCCGTCTAGCAGGGGAATCGAAATCGCCTTAATTGCGTATCAGACGTTACAAATCAAAAAGATTGTTCAGCTCTAAATCAACTTTGCCGACAACAAAAGAAAAGTCTTCGATGCGCTCAACAAAATCGATCTTATTTACATCAACGATTAATAATTTACCAAGCTTGTATTCGCCAATCCAGTTTTCGTAGTGTTCATTTAATTTTCTTAAATAATCCAACTGCATAGTGTATTCAAAGTCACGTCCTCTCTTTTCGATTTGCTGGACAAGTTTCGGAACATCAGCTTTTAAGTAAATCAATAAGTCAGGGGGGCTAACAAAGTTTATCATTGAATTAAAGATATCCTGATAGCTCTGGTAATCACGGTCGGTCATATGCCCACTTTGATGAAGATTTGCGGCAAATATGTAAGCATCTTCATAAATCGTCCTGTCCTGGACTGTGGTCTGCTTATTTTCAAGAATTTGATTTATTTGCTTAAACCTGCTGTTCAAGAAATATATTTGCAGGTGAAATGCCCACTGCGTCATGTCCCTGTAGAAATCACGTAAATAAGGATTGTGATCTACTGATTCATACAATGGGATCCAGTCATAGTGCTTTGAAAGTTTTTCGGTTAATGCAGTCTTCCCGGAGCCTATATTTCCACTGATCGCAATATGCTTAAGCTTATGTTGCATGCTTAGATTATTATTTTTGACTGCAGCGAAAATATTCTGGCTTGATTCTATAAATAAAGTTACCTTTTAATATGAAAAACTATTTCAGCAGGTTATACATTCTCACTATCTTTTTAATAATAAGCTTCACCAGCCAGGCACAAGAAAAATATAGCCTTCAGCCAGACGGAGTTTTTGATGGGGAGCAGCTTCACACGGGTTGGGTTGTCATTGTTGAGGACGATAAGATTACAGCAATCGGACCTGCGCCCCAGGTACCTGTGCCCACAGGAGCAACTACGCTAAAGTTCCCAGGTTGCACTTTAATTCCTGGCATGATTGAAGGGCATGCACATCTTTTACTCCATCCTTACAATGAAGCTGACTGGAACGATCAGGTATTGAAAGAATCGGACGCAATTCGCGTGGCCCGCGCTACAATACATGCCAGAAATACCCTTCGCGCAGGATTCACCACAGTAAGAGATCTGGGTACTGAAGGAGCAGGGTATGCTGATGTTGGTTTAAAGCAGGCAATTGAACAAGGCATTATTCCCGGGCCACGTATGCTTGTAGCAGGTCGTGCCATAGTGGCAACAGGGAGCTATGGTCCCACTGGGTTTGATACCGATTTCAATGTTATGCTTGGCGCAGAGCCAGCAGATGGAAATGACCTTGTACGTGTTGTTCGAGATCAGATCGGCAAAGGTGCTGACGTAATTAAAGTTTATGCTGATTATCGTTGGGGACCGGCGGGTGACGCCCAACCAACCTTCTCTTTGGACGAATTGAAACTTGTTGTTGAAACAGCAAGAAGCAGTGGCCGGGCCGTTGTCGCCCATGCCACTACAGCAGAAGGTATGCGCAGAGCTATACTGGCCGGCGTAGAGACTATTGAACATGGGGATGATGGCACGACTGAGATTTTCCGACTGATGAAAGACAAAGACGTGGCATTTTGCGCAACATTATCGGCAGGAGAGGCTGTAAGCCATTACCGGGGTTGGAGAAAAGGCATTGACCCTATACCGGAGCAAATAAAGCGGAAAAGGGCAAGTTTTGCTGAAGCACTAAAATCAGGTGTTACCATTTGCGCGGGTGGAGATGTTGGCGTCTTTGCGCACGGTGACAATGCACGCGAACTGGAGATGATGGTTGAATATGGCATGCGTGCTACTGACGTATTAAGGTCGGTAACGAGTATCAACGCTAGAGTTTTTCACCTGGAATCAAAAGTGGGCAGGATTGTACCGGGTCTTATAGCCGATCTGGTCGTGGTACGCGGTAACCCTACCAAAGACATCTCAGATCTTCGAAAAGTAGAATGGGTAATGAAGAATGGTGTAGTTATAACAACAGAATAAGAAGCATACGGAAGCCACCTATATCTGGGGGTTTAAATCATTATTAATGCCGGATAGGGTATTCATTGCTTCTTTCATTTTCAGGACCTCATGAAGCATTGTCGATCATCTACCTGACTGTTAAAGCCATTTCTTCCTTTTGAAATACCATAGAAACAGCATGGAAGAAACAATCATCAGTCCGACCGCGAATGGGTACCCTCCCATCCACGCTAATTCGGGCATAAAACTGAAATTCATCCCGTATATGCTTGCAATGAGGGTGGGCGGCATGAAAACAACGGTAACAACAGTGAAAATCTTGATGACCTGATTCTGTTCAATATTTACTAATCCCAAAAAAGTATTTTGAAGGTACTCCAAACGCTCAGCACTGAATTGTGAATGCTGAAGCAATGAAGCAATATCTTTCAGGATAATCTTTAAGCGCTCGTTTTCGATTTTGTTAAACTCAGGGATGCGAATCAATGAGCTCACTACGCGCTGTTTCTCAGTAATGGTTTCATGGAGCAGCATTACGTTCTCCTGTAGTTGAGCAATGCCCAGCAACAGATCTTCACTGAGCGATCGTTTAGCCATGAGTTCCTTGCTAATTGCATTAAGTCCTCGATTTACGCCTTCAATTAAATCTGCATCGGCATCAATACGTGTTTCCAATACTGTTAAAAAAACATTGAGTCCATGTTCTTTCCTTTCAGAGGCGCTAACGGATTTTAGTCTCCTCACGGTTTCAGCAAAGATTTTCATATCCCCCTGGCGGTACGAAAAAAGAAGATTGTCCTTTAGTATGAAAGTAACATTTTGCACGGCTAGCTCCTTGTCGCTTGACACAAAGCCGAGGTTCATCTCAATGGTTTCGTCTGTTTCGAAAAAGCGAGAACTGCTTTCAATTTCCTGTAACTCCTGGAACGTAAAGAATTCGATACCATAATTACGCTCCACAAATTGCTTCTCCTCTTTTGTGGCGGACTGCAAATCAATCCAGACGACATTGTCCAATGCTCCGATCTCTTCAAAGGAGGGATTTTTGAACTGATTTATCTTACCCTGGATAATGGTATAAGTGCGAATCATAAGGTAACGCTTGCGCGCAATTTATTACCAATATTTTGAAATGACCCTAGTTTTATAGCATCATGTCAAACTTTTGTATTATGAGTAGGCAAAGGAAACTTAGACTAAGAAAATTAGCAATTGATCCCGGTGCAGACTACCGTGGCTTCTTCTTTTGGGCATAACCAGATTAATCAAATCCTGCGTTTTCTGATACGCAAAACAATTACAGGATCAAAGGTTTCACAATTATTGCTCCCAAACGTTGACAATTGGCCATCACTAGTTCGCACTTAATCTTATGCGCGCATCACCGGCGCCAACGGTAACTTTTGAAGATCCATTCGGCAAAAAAATATGAGTTTCCCGTTCGTTTTCTGACAAAGTTGTAAAATTTCCTTCCGTGATAACATGGGTATCATCGTGATGAATGTTAAACGCTCCACCCCCAGCCGTAATGTCTAGCGCTACAGCACCATCTTGCGTTTCTATAGAATATTCACCGCTGTCGGCCAGTGAAGTTTCAAGAATCAAATCCCCGTCATCAAGCTTAACGTACACTGTTGAAAAATGTGCCTTGTGTATTTCTATATCAGCATCATCACCTGTGACTTCCAGCTTCCCACTTCCACCCTCCATTCGGATATCACCGTCATCTATGCTGAACCGATAATTTGCTCCTTTGCAATCCACTAATTCCGCATCCGCATCATCCAGGTTTAGCACAATAGATCCGTTAACGTTCTTAATATAGTAATCGCCGTCGTCTCCACGCACGGTGAGACTAACGCCTTCAGGTACTTCGATTTCGATTCTATATTCCTCATGATAATAGCCTATTACATTCATGTGTGAGCCATTTTCTTTCTCGCGAATGGATAGATTACCGTTTTCTTCTTCAACGGTCAAATGAAAGTCCTCTTCACCCCATGTCCAACCATTTGCAGTAATCTCGCGGTCAATTTTTACATGCGCTGTAGATCGCTTGGAACCCGTAACAAAAACCCTGGCATCTGACGAGCGCAAATCAACAACCCCGGTTTTGCCGATGAGGTAGTCCTTTTCCAGGTGAAACCCATCATCTTGAGCAAATACCGCAGAAACAAAAAGTAAGGTGGCAAGGGTAAGGACCAGATTTTTCATGGCAGGAGGGGTTATTATCATTAGACGTACCCAGGAAAGAAAAGTTGCAAAAAAGAAAGACCTGTCA
>JAOUDZ010000131.1 GCA_029858965.1 Cyclobacteriaceae bacterium | reverse complement strand
AGGCCCGCCCCATGCCCATCCGAACTTCCAGCATGTTCCAATCGGGCCTCGCCCAGTCTTTGGCCTGGCATGGGCATTGCGCGGGCTGGGCGTAGTCCGAGTGGTACATGCGGGGCCATAGCGGCCCTGGAGCGTTCTCATTAAGTAGTTAAGTCTCGAAGATATTGTCCGAAACCATTTCCATGGGAAAACATGCCCACACCATACCCAACCAAACTTCCAGCATGTACCAACCGGGCCTCGGCCAGTCTTTGGCCTGGCATGGGCATACCGCGGGCTGGGCGCAGTCCGAGTGGTACATGCGGGGCCATAGCGGCCCTGGAGCGTTCTCATTAGATGGTTGAACTTCAAAGGTATTATCCAAAACTATTTCAGTAGAAACTTCATGCCCACACTTCCCCATCTCACGCAAGCGTTCCATTTGAAGCATGCATGATTTCCGGTGCATATGTAGTTGGTTTGCTTTAAATCAAGCGGACGCTTGAAATAGATAGTGGCACAAGCGTCCGCTTGTGCCCGTTGAAGGGAATTTGCCTTTGAAAGAAGAAAAGGCCCTCACAACGTGTACTACAAAGGTAACCAGGTGATAATGCGGTTTGTTATTCATACATTGCATCGAATTAATTCTCCCTTTGAATTTGCTATAGCAAACAACTTCAGACAGGTGATAGGCGGTACTGCGAAACGAAGTGAAGTGTGGCTATGGGTAAATACTTTCCAACGAACTGTTTATTACTGCTTACGCTGTGCGTAAGTGCTGCTTTTGGGCAAACACGACAGCTCAAAGGAACCGTTATTTCGGCTGACGAAAATAGTGGCCTCCCGGGTGTAAATGTGGTTATCCAGGGAACCAATAAGGGTACCGTAACCGATATAAATGGTGATTTCGTGTTGACGTTGGCGCAAGGTGAAGATATGCTAGTCTTCACTTTTGTGGGGTACACCACACAAACTATCTCCATTGGCGATCAAACTATACTCAATATAGTGCTTGAGCCCTCCGCTACAGCACTTGAAGAAGTAGTCGTTGTGGGCTATGGTGTTCAGAAGAAAAGTGATATTACCGGGGCCACGGCCAATATAAAAGGCGAAGTGCTGATGCAGCAGCCCGTGCTGACAGCAACGCAGGCGATGCAAGGTAAAATCGCCGGTGTTCAAATTATCAGCAGCGGACAACCGGGTACATCCCCGCAAATCCGGGTTCGTGGTGTAAGTACTGCCCTTGGCGGAACTACTGCATTATATGTAGTGGATGGCGTCTTGACTGATGATATCTCTAATATTAATACGGCGGATATCGTAGAGATGAATATCCTGAAGGACGCCTCTGCGTCTGCTATATATGGATCGCGTGGTGCCAACGGCGTCGTTATCATTACAACCAAAAAGGGAAAGTCAGGAGGTCTGATAATCAACTACAACAACAACATTGGGATTCGGCAAGCCGCTAACCTTGTGGAGATGGCCAATAGTACGGAATACAGCAATTATGCGCAGGCGGCCACTGGATCAATTCCACCAGCCTCAGCATATGATACCGACTGGTACGATGTGATTTTAAGAACAGCCTGGCAACAAACCCATAATATTTCGCTCTCGGGCGGTACAGATAAAGCAACCTACCTCTTCAACGTCGGCTACCTCAATGATGAGGGTATCGTGATCGATAACGACTTTAAGCGATTCACATTGCGTTTTAACAATGACTATACAATCAATGATAAGCTAAAATTCGGATTTCAATCCTCCTTTGGAAACAGCATAAACCAAAACGGTTTTGGGAATATCAATATTGATGCCTTCGGTAATATTGGTTCGGTATATAACGATGCCTACCGTGCCGCGCCTATTATCCCTGATATTGTTGACGGGCGATATGGAAACAGTTCCGCGTATCAAAATGTTGGAAATCCGCTATTGGACATAAAGAATAACAGCATACGGGTAAATGAGAATCGACTCCAGGGGTCTGGCTTTTTGGAATACAAGCCCCTTTCATGGCTTAGTTTCAGGTCGTCCATTGGCGGGGACTGGAGGAATTCTTTGAACAGGGGTTACTATTATCAATTTGCAAGTGACGAAACCACCTTTGTTGTCGCCGGCGGAAATCAGAGCCGCGCCAAAAGTGGCTTGGTCATCTCACAGAGCCAGAGTTTTCGCTGGGTGTGGGATAACACCTTTACTATTAGGAAGGATTTTGACAAACATAGCCTGACATTCCTGGGGGGAACCACCGCGGAGAAATACCACTTGCATTGGTTCTCTGCCAATCGGGATGATGTCCCTGCAGATCCTAACCTTTGGTATATCGGTGTGGGTGACGCCAATACTTCCCAGAATAATGGTGGCGGAGATGAATGGGCAAGAAACTCATTCTTGGGTAGGTTGAACTATGGATTTGATGGAAAATATTTGGTTACAGCGACCGTCCGTGCAGACGGAAGTTCACGCCTGCCGAAACAAAACCGGTGGCAATTGTATCCTTCAGTAGGGTTAGCCTGGATTCTTAGCCGCGAGGCTTTTATGCAAAACCAAAGCTTGATAGATTTTCTTAAGCTTAGAGGATCCTATGGAAAAGTTGGCAACGATCAGATCCCAACCAGTGCCTTTACCCAGACCGTCGCGTTGAATAGGGCGTACGCTTTCGACGGAAGCGGAACAACGGCAACCAATGGCGCCCAAATAAATCAGATCATTGATCCCAACATCACCTGGGAGGTAACAAAAGAATACGACCTGGCTATTGAGTTTGGAGTACTGCAATCCAGGCTTACCGGAGAGGTTAACTATTACAACAAGAAAGTTGAAAACGCATTAATAAACGTGCCAATACCTCGGACCGTGGGTGATGTGGATGGTGTCATCCTAACCAATGTTGCGTCCATCCAAAATAAAGGAATTGAGATTGCGGTCAATTGGAAAAATGATATCAATGACAATTTATCTTACAACATTGGCGGGAACATCACCTTCAATCAAAACTCTGTTGTTGCATTAAACGGAGGGCAGGCCTTGCCTGGGGGCAGCATTGGTGCCTCGCAGGGATTTACAACGTATACCAGCAATGGCCAGCCCATCGGAAGTTTCTATTTGCTAGATGTGCTGGGGGTTTTTAATTCAGCCGCTGAAGTCACCGACTATAAATCAAGTGATGGAGCCGTCATTCAGCCAAATGCGAAAGCCGGTGACTTTAAATATCTGGACAAGAATGACGATGGAAAAATCGATGACTCGGATCGCATCTTTGCCGGATCTTATCAACCAGTAGCATACTTTGGAATAAACGGTGGCGTGAATTTTAAGAACTGGGATTTCAGCCTGGCCATTTATGCAAACCTTGGGAATGAAGTTTATAACGGAAAGAAAGCAGTTCGTGTAGAAGGCAAAGATAATGTAGAGAAGAAAGTAGTTTACGACCGCTGGACGTCAACCACCCAAACGCAAATGGAACCAAGAGCAAACGAAGGAAATCTTCTTGCTTCGACATACTTTATGGAGTCTGGCACTTTTGTCAGGATAAACAACATTACGGTTGGCTATAAGTTTCCGCCTGCTGTACTCCAAAAAATTCATGTATCTAATTTGAGGGCATTTGCCACCGCACAAAATCCTTTTACTTATAAAAAGTACAGTGGTTTTACTGCTGAATTACCGGGGGATCCCATAAACGCTGGAATTGAACTAAGCGCTTATCCCACAACAAGAACGATCGCGGTTGGTATAAACGTAGGATTCTAAAGATTTGACAATGGGGAAAGCACAGGTACTTAGACTTGTATTATTCGGCTCGCTTTTTTCTGTACTGGGAAATGGTTGCAGTGATGATTTCCTGGACGTACAGGTACAGGGTGGCGTTACCACACAATCAGATCCCGCGTTAGCACAAAAGCTAGTGACAGGCGTATACAATAGTTTGCTGCAGGGTGATTCATGGGGTAATGGAGATGTTCATGGATTTGCTTTCATTTCTGTTACCGATATCATTTCGGACGATGCAGACAAGGGAAGCAATCCCAATGATCAGGCAGTTCCTGTTGGTGACATCGATAATTTTACATTAACCCCTGCAAATAAATTTTGTGAATCCTTGTGGAGCGGACATTACAATAGTATTGGCGCAGCAAATCAGGCGCTAAGCGCGCTCGCCACAGCCGCCATTGATCCAGCGGATCGTGATCAGCTCAAGGGAGAAGTTCGTTTTCTGCGTGGGTACATGTATTTTAATCTGGTAAGGATGTACGGTGGTGTTCCGCTCGTCCTTAGAGTTCCCAGCGATGCAAATGACGCCAATAGCGATCCTGTATTTCAAACACGGGCAACTGTGGAAACCGTTTACGATAGCATCATCTACGACCTGCAATATGCCGTCGCCCATTTGCCATTAAAATCGCAGTCGGGTACCGGCCACGCTACAAAAGGAGCTGCACAAACCTTGCTCGCAAAAGTGTTCATGTACCGGGGCGTGTGGGATGAAGTCTTTGCGTTAACAGATGCAGTGATTACATCCGGCCAGTATTCATTATTGAGCGATTATGCCAATATATGGAGACAAGCCTTTGACAACAACATCGAATCAATTTTTGAAATTGAAACGGGGACCTTCAATAATGCCAACTTGGGCGTACCACTTTATACCCTGAGTCAAGGACCGCGTGTAGGTGGTTCAGGCGGGTGGAATGATTTGGGATGGGGCTTCAATACGCCTTCAACCGACCTCATTAATGCTTATGAGCCAAACGATCTCAGAAAAGACGCTACGGTAATTACCATTGATAACTCGGGGTTACATACGGGAACCATCCTATGGGATGGTTTTAGATTACCCAGCAAGGATTCAGTAGAAAATTACTATTACAACTACAAAGCCTATACCAGTACCCTCTGGGATCCCCGTGGAGAAAATAATCAGGAGGAGTACATCAACCCCGCAGACAAAGACAGGCCAAAGAATATCCGAATCCTTCGCTACGCAGAAGTTTTGTTAATGAATGCGGAAGCTGCCATTCAAACCGGTATGGGTGATGCGGACGAAAAATTAAATATGGTGCGCAATCGCGCCGGGTTAGGTTCTATTGGGGGTGCTACCATCAGCGATGTCTGGAATGAACGAAGAGTAGAACTGGCTATGGAGCACGATCGATTTTGGGATCTCGTCAGGCAAGGGCGTGTAGCCCAGGTGATGTTGGCAGTGGGTAAAACAAATTTTGTGGAAGGCAAACATGAATTACTACCCATACCCAATTCACAAATCCTGCTGAGCGCCAATAAGCTTACACAAAATCCAGGGTATTAGAAAAAACGATTACGATAAATTAAACTTAAATAAACTTTACAATGAAAAAAACAATCAATTATTTATTAGGTAGCATCGGGATATTCTCGTTGTTGCTTGTTGCTTCGTGTTCCGAAGATGATAAATCGCTTCCGCTCATTGATGGATACAATAACTCAAACGAAGTCGCCGCTACCAACCTAAAAGCGCACTGGACTTTTGATGAAACCAATACTGAGGATATTTCCGGAACTGCACCACTGGTTGGCGATGCCGGAACATTCGGCACTGTGGGTTTTGAAGATGGACAAATTGGTAAGGCCCTGAAGCTTACCCAAGGTGCCCTGGTTTATCCACCAATCGCAGCACTTAATACCGCTGATGCTTTGGGCAATTTTACGGTAAGTATGTGGATAAAATTGAGGAATAATCAAGGTACTGCAGTTGAAGGGTACACGATATTGTTTGGTCTGTTCCCGGAAACCGGAGGCGACTTCATGTGGGGAAACATTAACATGGCCGCTGAAACGAGTTGGTTCCCTGGTTCAGGACCTCTTGGTGATACACTTGTTTTAAAAGGACACTTTGTTATCAAGAATGCCGACGGAAGTATTAATGGCCAGGATAACAGGCCCGACCCAAGAGGGGACCCTGCTGCCGGTGTGTTTGAAAGATCCGGGGAATGGGCACATTTTGTCGTGCGTTGGAACGGATCAACACACCAGTTGAATGTCTTTGGAGATGCCACATCAATTGGGGCCTATAACGACCGCGGTACAGCCGGACCATTGCGTATGAACGTTCCTTGCAAGCCGGTTTTTGGAAATGGCGCAACTACAGCAATAGGATTTGAGAGTAACCCTGAGCAACAAGCATGGTCTCCAATGGCGACTGCTTCCATTGATGATGTACGCGTGTTTAATACTGCTTTAACAGATGCAGAAATTACCGCGCTATTCAATCTGGGTACCGCAGGCCGATAAACGTATTAATTAAAGTTTGGTTTTGGTGAGGGTTTCCCTTTTGGGAAACCCTTTATCTTTAATGTTGATTTTCGATGATCAGGGTTTTTGCATTGCTACTGCTTGCTTCTTCAATAATGGTTTCATGCTCGAATGAGGGAGAACCCATTCTTGATTCGCTTGCTATCCTTTCTTTTAAGATTGATGGTACCGAAAACCTGGGTTTAAGCCGGATCCAGGATGTATCGCAAACACCCGTTTTTGAAATCACTTTTTCAACTCCTATTAAACCTGAATTTGCGAGCATTTCATTTGTAGATATCAGCGGGAGTCAATTGCTAAGCTATTCCCTTTCTACTGATAATACTGTGCTTACCGTAACGGCCATGCAGCCACTGGATCATTTGTCCCGGCATCTTTTCTGGATATCCATCGACGTTAAAGGATTGAATGGGGAGTCTATGAATGATCAATTCAGTCAGACTTTTTATACTGCTGTCGACCCTACGCCCAAGTTTCCTGAGATCAGCGATGAAGATTTGATGACGCTCGTACAACAGCAGACGTTTAAGTACTTCTGGGACTTTGCCCATCCTGCCAGCGGGATGGCGCGTGAACGTAATAATTCAGGTGATGTCGTTACCAGCGGTGGTTCCGGATTCGGTATCATGGCAATCGTCGTTGGAATTGATCGCGGTTTTATTACCCGGGCTGAAGGCGTGGATCGTATGGCCAGAATTGTAAACTTCCTGGAAAATGCGGATCGTTTTCATGGTGCATGGCCGCACTGGATCAACGGCAGTTCCGGTAAGGTAATTCCCTTCTCTACAAAAGACAATGGCGGTGATTTAGTGGAGACTTCATTCCTCATCCAAGGGTTGCTCACATTTCGCCAATACCTTCAGCCAGCAGATACGGCGGGGAATAATCTAATCATCAGAATTAACACACTTTGGCAAGATGTGGAATGGGATTGGTATCGAAGAGATGGTCAGAACGTGCTCTACTGGCATTGGTCTCCAAACTATGCATGGGAAATGAATTTTGCCTTGTCCGGATATTTCGAGGAGCAGATTACTTATTTTCTTGCTGCCGCATCGCCGACACACAGCATCCCAAAAATTGTATATACGAATGGCTTCGCAAAAAACGGGTCCATTGTTAAGAATGAAACCTTCTATGGCATCAACCTGCAGCTGGGAGGGCTCTTTCCATTGTTTTGGGTCCATTATTCCTATCTGGGCTTAGATCCTCATTTTTCAGATGACTATGCCGACTACTGGCAACAAAATGTAAATGCCTCCTTGATAAATCATGCATACTGCTTGGCGAATCCAAAGCATTATGTGGGTTACAGTGATGCTAGCTGGGGACTGACAGCCAGTGATAATCAAAATGGTTATGGTGCACATTCCCCGGGAAGTGATATTGGAGTAATCTCACCAACGGCTGCATTATCTTCTTTTCCCTATACACCTACGGAGTCCATGAACGCTTTGCACTATTTTTATTACACCATGGGTGATAAACTGTGGGGACCATATGGTTTCTATGATGCGTTTAATATTACCGAAGCATGGACCGCCAGTTCGTACCTGGCCATAGACCAGGGGCCCATCATCGTGATGATGGAGAATTACCGGACGGGATTATTGTGGGACTTGTTTATGTCCTCACCTGAAGTGCAGGTAGCGATTGATGAACTGGGTTTCCAGTACTGAAAATATTTGGAGATGAAATTTATAGCCTCAACTTTTTCGGTTTTGCTTTTTTTTATCGGATTGGTTTCCTGTGGCAATAAGCCTACAACCTTTTCTCCGGTTGGCCTGGACATTTCCGATGACTCCCTCATGACGCTAGTGCAATATCAAACTTTTCAATATTTCTGGAAAAATGCTGAGCCCGTTTCGGGACTAGCACCGGAGCGCACGCACATGGATGGAAAATATCCGGAGAATGATAAAAACATTATCACGACCGGTGGATCTGGGTTTGGCTTGATGGCAATAATAGTAGGGATAGAACGGGGATTCATCACGCGAAAGGAGGGAGTCGATCGCTTTAATCGCATTGTCGATTTTCTGGCAACTGCCGATAGGTTTCATGGCGCCTGGCCACATTGGCTCAACGGTGAAACCGGAAAAGTAAAACCCTTTGGTCAGAAAGACGATGGGGGAGACCTTGTTGAAACGTCCTTTTTGATGCAGGGCCTTATCACCGTAAGGGAATATTTTAAAACGGGCTCCATAGCCGAAAAAGAATTGGCAGTCAAAATTGATAAGTTGTGGAGAGGTGTTGAATGGAACTGGTATACAAGAGGGGAGGACGTACTTTATTGGCATTGGTCCCCCACATACCATTGGGAAATGAATTTTCCAATAGGGGGGTACAACGAATGTCTTATCACGTACGTGTTGGCAGCATCCTCACCAACATACGCAATTGATTATACAGTTTACAAAAACGGATGGGCACGGAATGACAGTATTCAATCAGACGGAAACTACCTGGGAATTGATGTAGTGCTGGATCACTACGAAGACGATGATGATCCGGTAGGGCCGTTGTTTTGGGCGCATTATTCCTATTTGGGTTTAGATCCAAGAAAACTGCAAGACCGATATGCTAATTATTGGAAGCTCAATCAAAATCATGCGTTAATAAATTATAAATATTGTGTAGAAAACCCGGAAGGAAATGAAGGCTATGGTGAGCAATGTTGGGGATTGACTTCCAGTTATTCGATCAATGGATACGATGCGCACAGACCCACGCACGATACAGGCGTGATATCTCCTACAGCAGCCCTTTCCTCATTTCCATACACCCCAAAAGAGAGCGTGGTATTTCTGCGATTTTTATACAGCCCCGAAAGAGATAGCCTCGTAGGGGCGTATGGACCATATGATGCTTTTAGTTTTGAACACCATTGGATGCTGCCGCGATACCTGGCGATTGATCAAGGACCTATACCCGTGATGATTGAAAATTATAGATCGGGTTTATTGTGGAAATTATTTATGTCAGCCCCCGAGGTCAGGAATGGACTGGATAAACTCAAATTCAACTACTGAAAAACGAATGAAAATACTTTACACTTTCATCCCTTGTGTACTCTTTGTACTCTGTTCATGTACCCCTGAGCGTAATAAAGATCGCTCATCCGTTGATGCCAGAATCGATTCGCTCATTAGTATCATGACACTCGATGAAAAAGTAGGTCAGCTTACATTGTATACCAGTGATCTTGATGTTACCGGAGCACACATCCGCAAAGGGTATCTTGATGATTTAAAGGCAGGCAAAGTTGGTGCGATATTCAATGCCATCGGGGCCGACTACACGAGAAAGCTTCAACAGATTTCTGTTGACGAAACACGACTCGGTATTCCGCTCTTGTTTGGCTACGATGTGGTCCACGGGTATAAAACTATTTTTCCCATTCCCCTGGGAGAGACAGCCAGTTGGGATCTAACGGCAATGGAACTTTCAGCACGGATTTCGGCTGAAGAGGCATCTTCAGTTGGCTTGCACTGGACGTTCGCCCCCATGGTTGATGTCTCCCGGGATCCGCGATGGGGACGTATTATGGAAGGAGCAGGGGAAGATACCTATCTCGGAACGCAAGCAGCAATCGCCCGCGTTAAAGGATTCCAGGGCGATGATCTTGCTGCCAGCAATACAGTGCTTGCCTGTGTAAAGCATTTCGCGGCGTATGGCGCGGCACAAGCAGGTCGCGATTACAATACAGTTGATATTTCCGAGCGTTCCTTACGGGAAGATTATCTCCCTCCCTTCAAAGCCGCCATCGATGCCGGGGTAGGCAGTATCATGACTTCATTTAATGAATACGATGGTGTGCCGGCAACCGGTAATAGATTTTTGCTGACTGACATTTTACAAAAGGAATGGGGCTTTACCGGATTCGTGGTAACAGACTATACCTCTATAATGGAAATGGTCCAGCATGGTATTGCTGCCGACACATTATCAGCTACCCGATTATCGTTTGACGCAGGCGTTGATATGGATATGCAATCGGGTTTTTTTGAAGATAAACTTGGCATACTTGTAAAAGAAAAGGTCGTTAGCGAAGAATCGATTAATAACGCCGTAAGAAAGGTACTGAAGAAAAAGTATGCATTGGGATTATTTGAGGATCCTTATCGATACAGCAATGCGGCACGCGAAAAAGAAACATTGATGAAGCCGGAGTTCCTGGAAGCCGCACGTGATATCGCAAGAAAATCAATTGTCCTTCTGAAGAATAACAAGCAGACACTTCCCCTGCCCAAATCGGTTAAAAGGATTGCAGTAATCGGACCGCTGGCTAATAGCACGAACGATTTGCTCGGCGCCTGGTCAGGACAAGGAGAGGGTAAGAATTGCATCAGCTTGCTGGCAGGAATTCAAGCTGCCGGTGCGGGAACTGTGGTCTATGCAAAAGGCTGTAACATCAATGACGATTCGCTACAATATATCGCAGAATCCGTCAAAGTTGCCAGGACAGCAGATGTTGTCGTGCTGGCACTGGGCGAGGCAGCCTGGATGAGTGGAGAAGCAGCCAGTCGCGCAAATATCGAATTGCCGGGCGTCCAGCAGAAACTTGCAGACGAGATCTTCAAGACAGGAAAACCTGTTGTGGTGGTACTTATGAATGGACGGCCTTTGGCGATTCCGGATCTGGATAAGAAAGCAGATGCCATTTTAGAGACCTGGTTCCTAGGAACGCAAGCAGGTCACGCCATTGCCGATGTTTTGTTTGGAGACTACAACCCATCCGGAAAATTGCCTGTGTCATTCCCCATATCGGTAGGACAAGTACCTGTTTATTATAATCAAAAAAGCACGGGAAGACCATTTGACGCCACTAATAAATATACATCCAAGTATCTCGATGTGGGAAATGAGCCGCTCTATCCATTTGGCTATGGGCTAAGCTATACGCAGTTTGATTATGGGGAGATCACGCTGAGTAAACATGAAATGGCAACTGGGGATACGCTAACAGTAAGGTGTGTTATTAGCAATGTCGGACAGATGGATGGGAAAGAAGTTGTGCAGCTTTATGTACGGGATTTAGTCGGCAGCGTTACAAGGCCTGTTAAAGAATTAATAGGATTTCAAAAAATCATGATCAAGGCAGGAGAATCAAAAGAGCTTACATTTGAGATAACCGCCGGCGATCTTTCTTTTTACCGTTTGGATATGACGTATGGCGCTGAGCCCGGAAATTTTCAGGTTTTCGTCGGCGGTAATTCAAGGGATACAAAAGCCTCTGCTTTCAGTTTGAAGTAAACTCCATCTCGCGCAAGCGTCCGCTGGTGGAGTAAAAGTTTTACTCGTTTGCTTTAAGTCAAGCGGACGCTTGCGCCATGCCCACACCCAACCAAACTTCCAGCATGTTCCAACCGGGCCTCGTCCAGTCTTTGGCCTGGCATGGGCATACCGCGGGCTGGGCGCAGTCCGAGTGGTACATGCGGGGCCATAGCGGCCCTGGAGCGTTCTCATTAGATGGTTG
>JAOUDZ010000217.1 GCA_029858965.1 Cyclobacteriaceae bacterium | reverse complement strand
TGATTTGAATGCATGTCCGCCCGTGGTTGGTGCATTTGTGGTAAACAACAGGTCTTTTACCGCTATTGGAACTCCGTGCAGGGGCCCTCTGTATTTTCCTGAGGCCAGTTCCTGGTCAAGTTTATTGGCAGCGGCAAGTGCAGCCTCGGCCATCACTGTAATGTAACTATTAAGCTTCTTGTCAATGGCACCGATTCGGTTGAGCATTGTTTGGGTTAACGCTACGGATGAAATCTTTTTCAATTTGATCAGCGCTGATATTTCAGCCAGCGTCTTATAGTATATCGGCTCATCGTTATCAGCATCTATATTCGATCGCTCGCCTGAACATCCATATGGAAATTGAATAGCAGCAGCACTCAACCCCAGGATTCCGATCGCCCTGCGTCTTGATATTGTACTTCGGTTACTCAGATTATTTTCCATGGTATTCATTGCTGTTGATGACATTGGGACAATATTGGGCGGCAGAACCGTTTCGCAATCTCTTGTTTTGGTTGAAAGGATATTATGTTTTGGTGTATTTTTTCACCAGAAGTATTTCACTTGAAGAAAGAATATTTTCGCCTCGGTTGTCCTGTACTGAGAAAGTGTTCGTTATTAATCCGGATTCTTTTCAGCTATTTTTTTCAGGGCATTATTCATGGATTTCAACATAGGTGAGATACCTGCTTCCAGTTTATTCCAAAACAGTGGCACGAGCATTCCACTGAACGCTTCTGTGTGAATAAGTCGGGTGCCGGCAGCAGTCTCTTCAAGTTCGAAGGCTTTGTCATTTGTAAATAAGAATCCGGCCATCATTTTAGCACGCCAGCGAAAAGACTTCGGCTTCTCGAACGTAGTGATAACAGGCATATATTTGTTTGCGTCTTTACCATCTTTGCCACGCATCGTAATATTAAGCTTAGACCCGGCAAAAGCGGCTCCGCCTGCCTGATTTACGATTGGATTCCAATCCTTCCAGTGATCGAAATCAGTGAGAATGTTCCACACTTTTGTCAATGGGGCTGCAATTTCTATTTCGGTTCGAATTTCTCGCATGATAATTCCAATTGGTTAAATAATTACCCTGATCTTAGAATAATCTGGTATGTATAAAAATGGTCTGGTGAGTATAGTATTAGTGGCTTCAAGTGTCAGTTCAATGTACAAATTAATTGAACAATTCACTTTGTCATGCTTCTTGTCTTGTGGAAATAACTAAAGTGCGCAAAGATAAAATGCCCCATAGCGGGGGTTATGCTAAAGTAGTACTCCCATGATGGTTATCGTATACATTAACACAGTCGCTGCTATTTCCAAGGCCAAGTGCTTCCTTTGGATGCTGGTGAACGCGGGGGAAGCCAGGTCCCCTGGTAATGGCGCCAGTTTTTCAAACTTTGGTTCAACGACGTTGTCTATTATGGGCCCCAACACCCAAATCAAGCCTACAAAACCCACCTTGACAATTAACAGCGTAGTAAACGGGTAACCAACAAACAGCCATCCGATTCCAGATAATGTTAGCAAAATCATTCCTAATACGATAAGCTTTGTGACGGGTTTAGTAACCTTCAAATAGATATTAAGGAACTCATGGTTAGTGTAGCATCGGAAGAGTAGTACAAGCTTAACTGTTGCGGAACCGACACCAAGTGAAAACCCTATTAGATGTATCAAAACTAATAAATTGTAAATGGTAAACATAATGCCCTCCTTTCGTTTAGTTCATAACTAGCGCAAAACAAACAACGCTACGAATTTAACAATTAGTCAAAAGTTCAGAACGACATCACAGGTTTTTCTTTGGATATTCCGGAAATCAACCAGGTTAGCGGCTCGGTTTATGGGTATCCAACGCAATCCTGAAATACTTCAGCAATATGGCCTTAAATGCTTCTTCATTTTCCAAGTAGGTTTCGGTTATAGCGTTACCATTCTTTATTCTTAAGGTATTTTCTGAAATGGTAATGCGACCATTTTGTGTTGGTCTAGTGATTAGTATTTTTTGTGTGAAATGTGATTTTGGACTTGTTTGGTGGTAAATGCACATTTCATGGAATTCATTAAGTGCTCGGCCAGTGTTGATAAAGATATACTCCGGTATCCACGTATCATTTTCCAGTTTACTTACGCGATAATAGTTGTCTTCATATCTGTGAAGCACGTAATCTCCACGTTTGTCATGTTGTATGATTCCTGTTTCGATCTTTAATGGAGCAAAGGCAAACTCTCCAAACCCGACATCCGATAAATATTCAACACCGTTAATGCTTACGATTATTGCAAGATGGTCAAAATCTTTTCCATACCCATCCATTTTGTCATACACCCTGGCCGAAATGCGTTTGGCACTAAAGCCTAAATGGGTTAGCAATTCATAAAAGAGACCATTTAGTTCATAACAAAATCCACCCCTTTGCTTCAGGATTATTTTGTTGTAGAGTTTATGGATATCAAGTTCGATGGGAACGCCATAGTGAATGTCTAAATTTTCAAATGGAATATTGAGCAAGTGGGCATTCTGTAATCCAATCAACACATCCAGTGTTGGATTCACACTTCCTGAATATCCGATTCTATTCAGGTAAAGTTCTATGTTCATGATAGACCGCCATTAATGAAAGGACTGTTTTTGCACGTCTTATCTATTGGCACGCTCATTATCAAAGCAAGTGATGAGGCCATGACGATAACAGTCGATAGTAATAAGAGATTGCGGAGCAAATGTTGGATTTTAGTTTTAAACATAACGGGTCGATTCAAGATCGTTTCCATTAGAAAAAAAGACACGATTAGCCCTGCAAGGATATAATTTGAATTTATGGAAAGGAGTCTCTCGATGCTTTGCATGATGATGGTTGCGTTAAAGATGGTCAACTTATGTTAAAGATAATGTTTAGGACTATTAATTAC
>JAOUDZ010000033.1 GCA_029858965.1 Cyclobacteriaceae bacterium | reverse complement strand
ATTCCGAACAGAGCAGTTAAGCCCACCAGCGCTGATGGTACTAGGGTAAAACCTGGGAGAGTAAGTCGTTGCCTATCTTTTCTTATAAAGCCTTTCTGAAAAATCAGAAAGGCTTTTTTTATGCCTCTATTAACCAACCAGAAAAGCTTTTCTTATACCCGCTGCATTGCTTGTATTTAAGTTTCTAATCAATACTTTTGTAGTCCTTCACCCGAAAGCATGGGAAAATTAGAAATACAAAAAAAGGCCATGACTATTGCTGTTCCGCTAACAGTGTTGGCTGTCGTATTTTCTCAATTTTTCTATTACCAGGCAATCGATTACGCTAAACTGAATCGGAAGGACAAACATCAACAGGAAAGGACGGAAACCCAGCAAGAAAGTAAATCCGAACCGCAAGTTTGTATCTCTTTGCCCTCCAGCAGCCTGCCTTCTGCCACCTATGTCGTCCTTCATCAAGTCCTCATTTTTCTTTTCGAAATAAGCTTTGAAGAAGCAAAACTGGAACCTAAGGATTTTAGCATTTTAATACCGCCCAATAGATTTTTCAAGACGCTTTTCGACAGCGTGATATCTCCAAATGCGCCGTAAATTCTTGCGTTTCATCACATTTCACAATGGGTGCTAGCACCTTCAAATTCTTTCTTTTTCTATAAAAATTATTACTGAATTATATGCAAAACAAAGGTCTAATTATTGTCCTAACGGTAGTCATAACAGCACTATGCTTGTACTACCTTTCGTTTACCTACGTGTCGCGTGGTGTGCAACAAGATGCAATTGAATTCGCGACGGATGATAGCAATGTGGTTAGTCTCAATAAGAAGCAGACTTATCTTGATTCAGTCTGGAATCTTCCCGTATATAATCTCTTTGGAAGTGAGTATACCTATAAAGAAGTAAAAGATAATGAATTAAGCCTCGGCCTCGATCTTCAGGGGGGAATGCACGTTACACTGGAAGTTTCTCCCGTGGATATCATCAAAAGCCTGGCGGCCAATAGCCAGGATTCATCTTTTCTGAGCGCACTGAAAAGGGCAAGAAGCCAACAATTGAATAGCCAGGAAAATTTTAGCGATCTCTTTTTTGAAGCATACCGCAATGCGAACCCTGACAAGAAGCTTGCCTCAATCTTTGCAAATGCCGTAACCAAAGGACGTATCGCTACAAATGATGATGATGCCGTTGTAATTGGTGTTGTAAACCAGGAGATTGAGAGTGCCATTGATAGATCATTTACAATTCTAAACAACAGGTTAGATCAATTTGGCACTTCACAGCCTGTCATACAACGGTTACCGGGAACAGCTAGAATTCAAATTGAAATTCCTGGCGCCGATAATCCCCAGCGTGTCCGCAAGCTTTTGCAAGGCGTAGCAAAACTGGAATTCTGGGATGTGATTGAGCCCAGTACACTTAATACACAACTACTGGCTATTAATGATGTCTTGGTTAAAGAACAACGAACTTCTTCTACAGCCTCTACTCCTACCGGCGAGCAAGTAAGTGAGACTCCTGCTGAAGATTTGTCTTCGCTACTTGGCGACAGTACTAGTGCGCCGCGAGACAGTACAAGCAAAGAAACCAGCAGAGGATTGGATTCATTACAGAATCTCAACGTTTCTCCTCTTTTTGCCCTGAGCACTCCTCCGGGAACGTTTCGCTACGACATAAAAGACACTTCCAAGATCAACGCAATTTTCAGGCGTCCCGACATCAGAAATATTCTTCCCAGAACTGTTAATGTTTTGTGGTCCAATAAACCACAGGCGGATCAGCTGGGAAAAGAGGCGCTGGAGTTATTCTTCATTGATATTGGAAGGAATGGAAAGGCAAAACTTGATGGTACGGTAATCGTAGAAGCACGCAGTGATTTGGATGAATATGCCAGGCCCGCAGTAAGCATGAACATGAGTGCAAGTGGCACGCGCATATGGGCAAAGTGGACTGCCGAAGCATCAAGCAAGAGCCCCAAAGGCAGAATCGCAATTGTACTGGATAATACGGTATACTCCGCACCTTCCGTAAATGGTGAGATTCCAAATGGCAACTCCCAGATTTCGGGAAACTTTACACAGGAAGAGGCAAAGGATTTGGCGAATGTATTAAAGGCAGGATCACTACCTGCGCCAACAAAAATTGTTGAAGAGGCCATTATTGGACCTACGCTGGGTAAACTGGCACAAGGTCAGGGATTCTTTTCGATTGCATGCGGTCTGATTCTGGTAGTAGTCTTCATGGTTGCCTACTATGGTAAAGGTGGTGGCGTTGCCAATTTTTCGCTTGTCTTTAACTTGTTCTTTGTCCTTGGTGTGTTGGCTCAGCTCGATGCTTCGTTAACATTGCCTGGTATCGCCGGAATTGTGCTTACGATGGGTATGGCAGTCGATGCCAACGTTATTATTTATGAACGCATTCGTGAAGAAATGCGCCACGGAAGACGCTTGCGCGAGGCCATCACTTTAGGATTCAAGCGCTCTTTCTGGACCATTTTTGACTCTAACATTACTACATTTTTGACGGCCCTGATGTTGTATCTTTTTGGGCAGGGCGCTGTAAAAGGATTCGCCATTACATTGATGGTGGGCATTGTAACCACATTTTTTACCGCATTCTACATTTCACACGTTGTGATCGACTGGATGGTCGCCAAGAAAGGCGATGAAAGCAATATCAACTTCAAAACATTCATTTCTAATTTTAAGGCTTCCGATTTGAATTTTGATTTCGTGGGCAAAAGAAGGATAGCATACCTTTTCTCAGGGACTATAATCGGAATAGGGATGTTACTCATTGCATTTCAGGGTATGAATCTTGGCGTGGATTTTAAAGGTGGGAGATCCTATACGGTTACTTTCAGCAAGGCTGTGGAAGCCACAGCCCTGAAGTCGGATTTGACGGCAAGCTTTGAAGGAGCAGGAACAGAAGTCAAGAATTTTGGTTCAAATAATGTGGTGAAAGTAACCACATCCTACATCATCAATGATGAAGCTGAGACTGCCGATGAAAAAGTGAAAAACACCTTGATCGGAGGCCTGGAGAAATCAACAGGGCTGAAGTTCGTTCAAGATGACTCTAAAGTGGATGATCAGCATTTCACCATTTCCAGTTCAACCAAAGTTGAAGCTACAGTGGCGGATGACATCAAGAGGGCTTCCTTTGAAGCAGCAATGTTATCGTTAATTGCAATTTTTCTATACATCTTACTTCGCTTTAGAAGATGGCAGTTCAGTGCAGGAGCAGTGGTAGCGCTGGCGCACGATGCGTTGTTTGTAATTGCCACATTCGCTATTGTACGGGTGTTTGGTATTTCGTTTGAAATTGATCAGGTATTCGTCGCCGCGATTCTTACAGTCATTGGTTACTCCATTAACGATACGGTTATTGTGTATGATCGTATCCGCGAATATCTGGGGATGGGCACAAGCCATAATCGACACAAGATTTTCAACGACGCCATTAACAGCACCTTAAACAGAACAATAATAACCTCAGGAACGGTGCTCCTTGTCGTTATTGCGCTATTGATTTTTGGGGGAGAAGTTTTACGCGGATTCTCTTTCGCTTTGCTTGTTGGTGTAGGAATAGGAACTTACTCTTCCATTTTCATTGCATCGCCTGCCGTCCTGGACTTGGACAAAGCCAAAAAACTCCCTGCTGAAGTTAAGGAAGGCAGGAAAGTGCCGGCTTAAAATATTGTATTCAAATGCAACAAGATGCCTGGGTTCGCCTGGGCATCTTTTTTTTGGATGCTGTTAACGCCATTATCCTTTTTGCAGATGCGTCGTTAATGCGTTGACCAATATATCAAGCGCATGTTCAAAATGATCGTTGTTTGGAATAACCAGGTCGGCCTGATGTTTTAGGGGCTTGATCAGCGATTCGTAAACGGGCATAACGTGATGCTCGTACCTGTACAATACGTCATTCAGGGCGTATCCCCGCTCCGTATTATCTCGGTGTATTCTGCGGCTGAGCTTGATATGGTCTTTGGCTTCAATAAAAATCTTCAGATCAAGTTCCCTTTCAATTTCCGGAAAATATTGAACAAACAGCCCTTCAATGATTAAAATTGGCGCTGGTCGGAATTCAAGTTGCTTAGGGGTGGCATAGGGGTTGTTGAAAGTATATTCGGATTTAAGGAGGCGCTCACCTCTTTTTAGCTTTAGAATGTCTGCCAATAATTTTTCGGGCTCAATGGAACTGGGGAGGTCAAAATTAGTTATGCCCTGAGCATCTATAACCTGCTCCTCGATGGGTTTATAGTAGTGATCCTGCGAGATCAGGCATATTTCTGAGGGCTGAAAACGGGCCGATAGTGTATTGATGAAATATGTTTTTCCTGAGCCACTGCCGCCAGTAATGCCGATGGTGTATGTTTGACGCATTGAATAGACAGCCAAAATACGAATTACTTATCGTGGTATTGTATACGACTGCAAATAGGCTTCTAATTTTTTGACCGCTATTGCGCGATGACTTACCGTATTCTTTTCTTCCAGGCTCATTTCGGCAAAAGTCCTGGTGTGCCCATGTGGTATGAACACGGGATCGTAACCAAAGCCAGAGGACCCTCTTCGGTCCGAGATAATGCTTCCGCGAATAATTCCCTCAAAGATTAGGGGCTGATCTTTGAGCCCTACCAGGGCAATCACGGTGCGAAATTGGGCGTTTCTATTTGGATTGTCCTTTAAATGAGCAAGGAGCAGGTTCATGTTGTCCTCACTGTTCTTATGCTCCCCGGCGTAACGGGCTGAGTATACGCCTGGAGCTCCCTGTAAGGCTTCAACTTCGAGGCCGGTATCATCTGCGAAACAGGCAATGGCATATTTTTGAAAAACGTACTGTGCCTTTTGAAGTGCATTCTCTTCAAGTGTTTGGCCCGTTTCTGGAAGCTCCTCCAGACAATGTATATCGTCTAGGCTTGCAATATCAATCTGGTCACCCCTCAAAACGTGCTTCACCTCTGCCAGTTTATACTGGTTGTTTGATGCGAAACAAATCTTCACTCCTGAACTACATCAGTGAGTTGTAATTCGACGATGATATTGGAGTTCGCAGGAATAGTTGTAATTCCTGATTGGTCTGTTTGTTTGACATCACCAAAACCAAGGCCGGAAGGAATATAGAATCTTCCTTTCGATCCCTTAGGTAGTTTTTGAAGCGCAATTTTCCAGCCGTGGTTGAAATTAACCACCCGGCTATAAAAATCAGATGTGGGTTCCAAAGATTCTTCGTACACAACCTTGGAATCATCGGTTAATAACCTGACCGTGTAGTTGAAAGTCACCTTATCAAACCAGGAGGGTATTGGGCCGGTGCCAAGCACATCAATAACATAACTTACACCGGTAGTGTCTTTAATGGCTTCGATGCTTTTCGAATCGAGATACTCACTAATGGCTACTGTGTCAGCGGTAAGTCGCTGAATATCCTGAGTGGACTCTGTCACTTTGTTGAAAATAATATCAAATACTAATGTGGCGTTGGCAGGAATAGATCCGTTACCTGCGCCGCCGGTACCATAACCCCAATAGGATGGAATATACAAGGTGGCTTTGGAACCAACAGGAAGTGTAGTCAATGCAATTTTCCAGCCATCGATATAATTGGTAACAAGACCTTTGGTGTTGCCTTGATCGAATGTCTTTCCGTCACTAAAAAGTTTCCCCACATAATCAACATCGACTGTGTTGGTGAACTTGGCGGGCAATCCCGTTCCAAGTTCTGTAATGACCATGCGAATGCCACGATGGTCCGTGATCGCCGTAATGTTGTTATCAGACAGATAGTTGTCTATTGCTGATATTTCATTTTGTAGCTGGGTAAGCGGATCTGTACCCGAGCCTGAATCGAGGCAGGATGTTAATCCCAATGATAATCCAATTAAGGCCAATGCATTCAACGCTATTCCACCAAAAAGCTTCTTCATATTATTTCTTTTAATAACCATTTTTTCAATTACAATTTCCGGTAGCTTGGTCAAACCCATTGCCTATACCAAGTAACGAAACATCAAATACTAAAATTGCATTGGGAGGAATCGCCCCTTGCGCACCCTCTGGGCCATATGCAAGGCCGGAAGGAATATAGAAAGTAGCCGAATCGCCGATCCCCAGCATTGGTATAGCCCGCTGCCATCCGGGGATTACCCGGTTGAGGGGGAAAGCAATGCTTTTTTGCTGATCGAAAACCTCACCGCTCTCCATAAATGATCCTTTGTAGTCAACTTCAACACAATTTTCCGCCGTTGGCTTAGTCCCGCCATTGCTTCTGTGGATAACATACCTTATGCCACTGCTGTCCTGCTCAGCATCTACATTGTTGTCAGCTAAATACTTACTGATAATCGCAGCATCTTTGGCCACCTGGCTGGATCTTTTGTTTTCCATCAAATTCATCTGGTATTCCCGGAATTGATCCATCTTCATTATTTCTTTTACCTGGATGTAGTATGAAATGTTGAGCGTAGAGTCGACATCAGGCGGCGTGGGGCTGCCGGCGATGTCCTGAAAGAATTTTGAAATGCTCATAGCAACTCGAACGCTGTCGCCTTTCGAAAGCATTCG
The DNA here is from genome assembly GCA_029858965.1 of Cyclobacteriaceae bacterium. Lineage (GTDB taxonomy): Bacteria > Bacteroidota > Bacteroidia > Cytophagales > Cyclobacteriaceae > Chryseolinea. Next base: position 37,420 of record JAOUDZ010000033.1, on the reverse strand, counting down.
AAACATTTGAAACATTCCTCTTTCTGTTGCAATGGCGGAACTGTCTGCAATGGGGATGGCTGCAGGAATGCCCTGGGAGTATGTATCGCTCCAAACTGAATCTTTTGAATCCTTTAAGAGGTAATCAAAAACTACGACATCTTCTTTCACAGGTAATACTCCGTCTCCAGTTTTGAGGACAGTAAATTTCAGACCATTGGGGGTTTCTTTCTCAGATTTCGTACACGCTACACAGAGCAATGTCAATCCGACCAGCACAATTGAAATTCTATTCATGATTAATTTTTGTTAGACAGTTTAATTTTGCAAAAAGTTGTAAAGGTTGATATTTTATTCGGCAGATAATTGATCTTTATATGAAGGGAGAAGGTCAAGGAATTTCTTGACCGTTTCTTCTAATGTCATCGTAGTTTGGCCGCCAGCGGCATTGCGGTGACCTCCACCACCAAAATGAGTCCGTGCCATTTCATTAACCGAGAAGTTTCCAAGCGACCGCAAAGAAAGTCTGATGTTTTCTTTACGATCGGATATGATTACCGAAAGCTTAATCCCTTTGATAGAAAGTCCATAGTTAACCAACCCCTCAGTATCCCCATTTTGGGACGAAAAACGCTTAAGTTCTTCTGCAGTCAGAACCATATAGGCTGTTCTGTATGCTGGCAGTACCTGGAGCTTTTCGGCTAGCACATAGCCCGTCAGGCGTAATCTTTCTATTGTATTTGTATCGTAAATAAGCTTGGAAACTTTGTATGGATTGGCACCAATTTCTACCAGTTGGGCGGCAACCTGAAAAACCTTGTAACTCGTGTTGGAATGCCTGAATCCTCCGGTATCCGTCATTATTCCAGCGTATAGGAAATCAGCCATATTGCTGTCAACCAGGGCTTTATCACCCAATTCAACAATTAATTGGTAAACCAACTCAGCTGTTGAGGCCGCGGTGCTATCCCATTGCTCAAAATCAGCAAATCTTTCTGGTTCGAGATGATGATCGATGAGAACACGCTTGGCAGACGCTTTCCGCACCATATCACCCAGTTCATTTATCCGGTTCAGGCTTGAGAAGTCCAGGCAAAAGATGGTATCGGCTTCCTGGATGAATTGAGCACTATTTTCTGGCTTCTCTTTCTGAAATACCAAAACCTCATTCTCTTCAGGCATCCAATTGATAAAATCAGGATATTCGCTGGGGGCTATTACAATTACGGAATGCCCCTTCTTCTTCAAATAGCGCGAAAGCCCCAATGATGACCCCAGGGCGTCTGCATCAGGGCTCAAATGCGTCAAAATGACCATTTTTTGAGGCTTGCTCAAATAATCCTTAAAGGTCTGAATATGCTGCATCGGCTCGTCGCGAAAAATAAAGGGCAAAAATGATGAATTTTAGTCCATAGTCAATACCCAATAAAGGATAGTTGCCGAGGGGGAAAGCCATTAAACCACAAAACCGGTAATAGCTGGCCTTGGGACTGTTGACTTATATGCTATTTTTGCGACCATTTAGAGGACTAATACCACTTAACTAAATCGAATATTCAACCATGGCAGGAAAAAGAACTTTTACAATGATTAAGCCCGATGCCGTTAATGCAGGAAATACGGGGGCAATTACAAAGATGATTGAGGAGGCTGGATTCCGCATTGTTGCGATGAAAAAGACCCAACTCAGCAAAACCAGGGCAGGCGAGTTCTATGCGGTTCACAAAGAACGCCCATTCTACAACGATCTTTGTGCTTATATGTCTTCTGGCGCAATTTGCCCTATGATTCTGGAGAAAGAAAATGCTGTGGAAGACTTCAGAAAATTAATTGGGGCCACTGACCCACAGAAAGCGGCGCCAGGAACGATCCGTAACTTATTTGCCAAGTCCATTGAAGCGAATGCTATTCATGGTTCTGATAGTGACGATAATGCAGCACTGGAAGGAAACTTTTTCTTTTCGAACCTTGAGCGATTCTAAAGGCAGGAGTAGAAAACGCACTTTCCAAGTGAGAAACGGGCAGCATCACCGTTTCTCTTCTTAATTTTTACCTGAAAGGATAGATCGTAAAAAAGCCATGAAATTCTATCCCCTGATATCATTAATTATTGCTGGAAGCTGACCTATGGTCTGATTTCTTCCAGATAATAGTCCTTTCCTTTTCCGTAGGTTATGAGTTCTTTCAAATGAAAGCGCTCCAGGGAATGAAGATCTTTTACTTTAAAATCCCCATCCGTCAGAATATGCTCAATAACAAAATCATGCTGTTCCCCAAAATTGATGAGCCGGTATTTTTTACCTGTTCGGAGCACGTCAAAGGAGAGGCCAGCCATAGTTAAAGATCTTCTTCCCGTTCAAGCATTAGTATTGAAGCTTGCGGTACGATGAAATATTTTTCTTCTTCATAAATTACTTCAATAGCCCCTTTTTGAAGAAATATTGCCAGATCGCCTTCCTGTGCCTGAAGGGGCAGGTACTTTATTTGTTCTTCTTTCCCCTTCCAAAGATCATCTGTATCTGCAGGCAGCGGCAAGGGATATCCCGGGCCAACTTTGATTACATAGCCGCTTTGAATTTTCTCTTTTTCCTGGACTCCGGGCGGAAGATATAACCCTGATGCTGTTTTGTCGGTTTGCTTGCTTGGCTTAATCAGCACCCTGTCCCCCACTACAATCAGCTTTTTTAATTTGTTGTCCGCTGTAATCTTCATGGCTCAAATTTATGCAGCCAAATCAATTCTTTGTAAAAAAGGTTGGATTCAATTTATCCTGTCTTTTATGTTACTCATTGGATCAGCGGTTTCCGATTATGCTTTTGCGCTAAAACGACTGTTGATGGTATTAATCGGGGCTATTCGAACAAATCGCCCTGGTCTTCCGAACGTTGGATAAGATTGGCATCTATACTTTTACTAGCCTTAGCACCCAGCTTTTTAAGGTCTTCTACACGACGCACTAAATTACCGCTGCCCACGGAAAGCTTTTTCATCGACTCTTCGTAAAATTTCTTTGAGGAATCCAGGTGCCGGCCCAACGTAATCATATCTTCAGAGAATCCTACGAACTTATCATACAGATCGCCAGCCTTACTGGCAATGTCCATAACATGCCTTGTTTGATACTCCTGCTTCCACGTGTTCTTAATTAATTGTAATGAAGGAATAAGCAATGTTGGGCTCACAAAAACAATCCTTCGTCCAAGCGCCTCCTCATATAAGGTTTTCTCACTTTGAATGGCCAGAATGTAAGCCGGCTCAATAGGAATGAACATGATGACAAAATCCGGACTATTGTCGGTAATATTCTTGTGATAATTTTTATCACCCAATAATTTCATGTGCTGCCGAATGGAAATCAAATGGTTTTTCAGATGAACAATTTTTTCTTCCTCAACATCAGTATTAACAAAATTATTATACGCAGTAAGACTGACTTTTGAATCGATAATTACGTGTTTGTTTTCTGGAAGTCGGATTATCACATCAGGACGTAGCCGCCCGTCAGTTGTTGTGAAGGACTCCTGAATAAAGTATTCACGATCCTTTTCCAATCCTGATTTCTCCAGAATACTTTCCAGTATAAATTCCCCCCACGCGCCTTGTGTCTTAGTATCTCCACGTAATGCTCTGGTGAGATTCTCGGCCTCTTTGGTCATCTGTACATTAAGCCTTTGCAGATTTTCGAGTTGCTCTCGCAGGGCGCTGTTCCTTGAAATGGTGTCTTTGTGCGTGTCTTCAACTCTTTTTTCGAAGTCAACAATTTTTTCACCCAACGGCTTCAACAAATCAAGAATGTTGGCCTTGTTCTGATCTGTGAATTTTTTACTTTTTTCTTCGAAGATATCATTTGCTAAATTCTTGAACTGGTGTGCGAATTTTTCGTTTAATGCCTCAAACTCCTTTTTCTGATCCTGGAGTTTTTCCTGGAGATTGCGGTAATCAGCCTCAGCAGCAGCTAAACTGTTGTTTGCTTCAAGGCCTTTTTGGCGTTCAACGTCGACTTCTCGCTTCAGTTCAAGTATTTGCGCGGTAAGAGTTTTGTTTTTCTCTTGCTCTACCATGATGGCCGATAAAGCGCCTTGCTTATCGGCGGAAAATTTAAACTTTAGTATAAGCCATGAAGCCACAACACCGATTACGATTCCGATAAACAATAAAATAATTTCCATGTGGTGTAAAGATATTTCAGTAATAGTGTGGAGCCAAATGCAATCTACGCATTAGCAGGATTTATTGCGATTATAGGGAAATAGATGAAGGTGGGTACGAACATTGAATAAACCTGCGCCCGCCCCGCATAAGGTGAGTAATGATTTTAGGGTTTGAGGCACCTATTTGATAGATTTGTAAACGGATTTTGAGGGCATAAATTTCCATCTTATGGTTGAAACGATTAGTACAAGTAGGGAAGCTATTTTACTGGAGGAGCAGTACGGAGCGCATAACTATCATCCGCTTCCGGTTGTACTAACCAAAGGTGAAGGTGTGTTTTTATGGGATGTGGAAGGTAAGCGCTATTACGACTTTCTCTCGGCCTACAGCGCCGTAAATCAGGGCCATTGTCATCCGCGCATCATCAATGCATTAATACAGCAGGCAAAAGAATTGACCCTGACATCACGTGCATTTTATAATGATAAACTTGGAATCGCAGAAAAGTATGTTTGTGAAACTTTTGGCTATCAAAAGGCACTGTTCATGAACAGTGGGGCTGAAGCTAACGAAACGGCAATCAAGCTTGCGCGGAAGTGGGGTTACACGAAAAAAGGTATTCCGGATAATCAGGCAGTTATTGTTTGTGTCAGCCAGAACTTTCATGGCCGGACAACAACTATTATTTCCGCTTCATCCGATGCCATCGCAAGGAGTGGGTTTGGTCCTTTCATGCCAGGCTTTAAGATTGTTGCTTATGATAATGTTGATGTCTTGAAAGAGGCGCTGGCAAATCCAGATGTTTGTGCCTTGTGGATTGAACCCATTCAGGGCGAAGCTGGTGTATATGTACCTCAGGCTGGCTACCTGAAGGCTGCAGAAGAATTATGCCTCAAGCACAATGTGCTGTTAATGATGGATGAAATCCAAACTGGTATTGCGCGTACAGGTTCAATGTTGGCTAGTGATCATGAAAATGTTCATCCGGATATATTGATATTAGGGAAAGCAATATCAGGAGGCGTATTACCAATTTCTGTCGTATTGGCCAATGATGAAATTATGTTAGTGATTAAGCCAGGTGAACACGGCTCAACATTTGGCGGTAATCCGTTGGCGGCAGTAGTCTGTATGGAAGCCTTAAAGGTTGTAAAAGATGAGGCGCTTGCTGATAATGCTGAGAAGCTGGGTTCTGTTTTCCGTCGGCGAATGGAGGAGTTAATGAAAAAAACAAATCTGATTTTGCAGGTACGGGGCAAGGGATTATTAAATGCTATTGTTATAAATGATTCACCCCAAAGTGAAACGGCCTGGAACATTTGTATTGATTTGATGAACCACGGTATGTTGGCTAAACCCACGCACGGCAATATCATCCGGCTTGCGCCTCCCTTGGTAATAAACGAAGAACAAATCCATGAATGCTGCGATATAATTGAACAGTGTGTGTTGAACTTCAGGAAATAATACCCAATTGTATTAAGTCTGATTTCAATTGCATAGGTGATTCAAAATGTATGGTGTTCAAACCTACTGCCCTGCCGCCTTCAATATTCTTATAGTTATCGTCGATAAATAGGGAAGTTGCTGGATTGATCTTGTAGCGATCAAACAAAATCTGATAGAATTCCGGGAACGGTTTTCTCGATTTCTCTATGCCGGAGACCACGATACCTTCAAACCAATGGAGAAAATCAAAAGTATCAAGTGCCCAGGGAAAAGTCTGCGCTGACCAATTGGTGAGCGCATAGAGTCTATGGTTTGGAGAGTCTTTGAATTGACGAAGAATTTCTACTGTTTCGTGCACCGGGCCGGGAATGGTTTCCTCCCAGCGTTCATACCAAGCACGAATGGGTTCTTCCCAATCCGGATGTTTAAGAATCAATTCAGCTGTTGCATCTTCGAATGAACGACCGCCATCTTGTTGGTCGTTCCACTCCCCGGTGCAAATGTTTTCAAGGAACCAGGTAACTTCTTCTTCAGTCCTGAATATTTTTCTGTACAGGTAGCGAGGGTTCCAGTCGATGAGGACGCCGCCTAGATCAAAAATGATTGTGTCAATTGTACTGTTCATATTTTTTATACACAATAAAACTGTGTGCGCCCTTCTCTGGTGAACCGAATTGCGTTTAGGCGATTATTTAATTGAAACATATTTGGCGCATAACCCGCTTCCAGCTCACTAAATAGACCGTGATGTTTCAATTACGATATTCAAAACAATTGCGCTATTCTTTCAACAACCTGATTGGCAGTAATATTGTTCAAACAAGCAAAATCACCGCGATGACATTTTTCTTTTCCATATACCGAGCATGGTCTGCAGGGCAGTTCATCGCGACTAATCTGGAGTATGCTCTCCGCGCCCTTACCATACGGACCAAATCCTACATCCGGGTGGGTGCCTCCCCAAATGGAAAGCAAGGGAATTCCAGTCAATGTTGCCAAATGCATGTTGGAAGAGTCCACACAAAGCATCAAATCCAATTGCTGGATGAGAACCAACTCTTGTTTTATTTTAAGTTGACCGGCGACAACGATACAATGTGCAGGAAATTTCTGTTTAAGAGACTCAAAAAATGCGATATCCTTCTCTCCGCCACCAAAAAGAAAAAATTTTGATGGTGATTTCTTCGTGAGTTGTTCTATTACTGCGAAGTAATTTTGTACGGGCCATATTTTGGAGGTATGCATGGCAAACGGTGCGATACCGATCCACCTTTCTTTCTTTTGAAGGTTGTTGGCTTGAAGCCAAGTCGTCACCTCATCGCGGGTGGTTTCTTGTATGGTAAAATACGGGGGAGGGCTAATGGTCAGCGGAAATCCAGCTTTTTCAAAGGCCAAGCGATACCGCTCGACAGTATGCGGAAGCACTCCGGTTCTTTTGTTTTCCCTTTTTGTGAAGGCGTGTTTTTCAGTTCTGCCCTTCTCAAATACGACTACGGGGACGCCAAAGACCTTGAAGAGACTTCTGAGCAACATTGTACGGATGTGGTCGTGCATATCCATCACTACATCATAATGCGCTCTCCGCAGTAATTTTCCAAATAGATCACGCATGCCGAAAATGCCTGAATAGGTGTAGTCAACATCGGCCGGGAAGGGTACCACGCGCTCAATGTCCGAAAATAGCGATGCGAATTTGGGTCTGGTTACAACGGTAACTTCAACGTCAGGATAAGTGGTGACAAGGGACTTGATGACTGGCAATAACAGCACCACATCACCCATCGCGGAAAACCGAAGTACTAATATCCTTTTTTTGTTCACGAAGAATTCGAATTTCTACACGGAAAGCTACAAAAGTAAGTAATTACAATAAGCTAACGTGCAAGTTTATGCCTTGCTTTTGTTGCCGTAGAGTGCGGGGTTTAGAGATGCATCATTGTACATTTTCATTTGTCGATAAACCTTAAATCTGCGCTTACCATCACCGATGTCCTCCAATAACTCATCAAAAGCAAGTTGCATATCCGACTTCTGCTCCAACAAAATATTGAGTTTAACCTTACATTTTTCAATATGCTGGGCATCAACATCTTTTCGCGCTGTCTGTTCTTTCATATGGTAAATCTTCAGCATCAGAATGCTCATACGATCAAGGAGCCAAGCCGGCGTCTCTGAATTCATGCGTGCATCTGATCTTGGGCTAACATGGTTAAATTGGGATATGAAGAAGTCATCAATTTTTTCCACCATATCGGTTCTATCTTGGTTTGATTTATCAATGCGTCTTTTAATGCTCATGCCTTCTTCAGGATCAATATCCGGTTGTCGGATAATATCTTCAAGATGCCATTGTACCGTATCAATCCAATTTTTTACGTAAAGCAATGACTCAAATGTTCCAGTACGGTAAGGACATTCAATCATTGCGTTGACATCGTCTGATTTATGAAAATCCTCTATACTCTGCAGAAAGACTTTATAACAGTCGTTTGCGTTTAACATACACCGTAATTAGACCGCAATTTAATTAATTTTGCCGGGTACCGTTATTAGTAATCTTAGAATCGTCGATAGCGGGTACAAGAAACAATTATCTCTTAGCGCTACCTGAGACAGGTAACCAATAACAATTCTATGTCATCGCATCATTTTGTAAGGGAAGGGCAGGAGCCAGCATTGTGGATTATGGATCCAATCTCCTTTCAGCTTGTTGGCCCACTTTTGGAATGGGCACCGTTGGTTCTAGTTTCACATAACGCCTTGGACTATGTTTTGCAATGGCGGATAAAGATTGACGTTATTTTGACCAGCTCAGGAAATGTTGGAATGCTACCAAAAGAACTCTTTGATCAGGTACCCTTGGAGGTGCTTTTGTATAAACCTCATGAATCGCTTTTCAAAAAAGCATTGGATTGTTTGATAGGCAAAAATCAGACAGCCGTGAATATTACCGTTGACACGTCAAATGATGCCTTCAAGCAGGCGGGAGAATTCTCAGGAAGACTACAAATGAATCTGTTTAATGAAAAGCTTAAATGGTCAGGTATTTCTTCAGGAACTTTTGAAAAATGGCTACCGGCACATACAAATCTTTGGATGCAGGAAAGTTTGGCAATGCAAACCATTCAATTTCAAGGGCTAAAGAATGAAAATGGAAAATTTGCTACTGTAGTGGACGGGGTTGTTAGCATTTGGTCAGATCAATTATTCTGGGTTGGAGAGGAGCAAGATTGATCTTCTATTGACAATAGATTGATTAACAGAATTTTATTTTTTTTCCGAGTAGGGGTAAATCTTTTCCCAATTGTCTTAACCCCAAAGCCGTAAAGCCGTAAATTTCGCTGATAACAGAACCAAATGCAGTGGAATTACCGGTAGAACAGCTATTAACAGCGCTGAAAGCGGGCGACATAACTGCCTTTGAAATGCTATTTAGAACGTACTATCAACCCCTTTGCAATTACGCCTATACATACCTGCAGGACCGTGACGAGGCGGAAGAGATTGTCCAATCCACATTCCTAAATATCTGGGAAAAACGGACTAATCTGGCAATTCATACCGGTGTAAAGCCATACCTGTATGCAATGGTTCGCAATGCCTGTCTTAACGTTCTTAAACATGAGAAAATTAAGCTACAGCATGCCGCCATGGAAATGGCCGTGGCTGACCGCAGCGTGGAGTCAACAACGCGCACAGTAATGGCAACGGAACTGGAGACCAGGATTCACCTGGCTATGGATAAGCTCCCCGAGCAGTGCCGATTGGTTTTTAAGCTAAGTCGATTTGAGGAATTGAAATATGGTGAAATTGCCGAGCAATTGAATATTTCTGTAAAAACGGTTGAAAATCAAATGGGGAAGGCATTACGAATAATGCGAGAACAGCTAAAGGATTATTTACCCTTGGTTATTGCGCTGGTAAGCGGATTTTTAAATTAGCGCGTTGGAAAAGAGCCCGGACTATATAGATGAACTGATCGGAAAGCAACTTGCTGGGGAAGCCCAGCCGGAAGAAATTGCTATCATTGAATCGTGGGCAAAGGAAAATGACGATAACCGGAAGTACGTTGACCATTTCAGGATCATTTTCCAAAAAGCAGCGGAAGTCACGAGTTTTCAGACGTTCGATACAGACGCGGCTTGGGATAGGCTCAGAAGATCATTGCAAAAGGATCAAACGAAAACGACAAATATTCAAGGCGGACCCATATCACGACAGCTGGCCTGGCGTATCGCTGCGAGTATAGCTGTTGTCATCAGTGTTGGTTTGTTTGCGTACAGAATGTTAACCAAGGAAACTGCTCCCTCCGTTGTCGTTCTGGCAGAGAAAGAAGTTGTTAGTGACACCCTACCAGATGGAAGTGACGTTACGCTAAACAAGGAAACAGCCCTTGCCTATTCTTTTGATAAAAAAGAAAAAATCCATCATGTGCGGCTTCAGGGAGAAGCCTATTTCAATGTCAATCATGAGGAGAACAAGACATTTATCATTGATATGGCTGGCGTGTATGTCCGCGATATCGGCACCTCTTTTAATGTCAAAGCTTACCCTGAAGCTAATACCATTGAGGTTGTTGTGGAAAAAGGAGAGGTCCTGTTTTATACCGACAAGGATTCAGGAGTCAATTTGCGGGAGAATGGCAAAGGCATATACAATAAAACAACAAAGACCTTTACGATTGATCAGCCGGAAGCAAATGTGCTGGCGTATAAGACCAGGATATTCAGTTTCAGCGATACGGATCTCGTTACTGTAGTTGATGCGCTGAATGCCGTATATGACAAGCGGATATTTCTGGGGGAGGGTCTGAAGAAATGTCATCTTACGGTTTCATTTAATAATGAAAGTCAGGACGAGATCGTTATGGTAATAGCTGAAACGCTTGGGCTTACGATAAAAGAATCAGAAGGGAATATTGCTTTAGAAGGCCCAGGTTGTGAATAGGAGTTCTTTTTTCACCCCTCATCTCATGGTCAGCACGATTTTGGTCTTGGCCCGACTGATGGGGTTTTCCCAATCGTATGCAGAAACACCGGTGCTTGAGCGTATTATCACAATTGTACTGGAACAAGAGCGAATAGATGTAGCACTACAAAACATTGCTCAACACGGAAGTTTTACATTCTCTTACAACCCTGCTATAATCGATGTTGATAAAATTGTGAGCGCGACCTATACAGGAATGACGGTGCGGGAAATACTGGATAAGCTTTTTCAGGGCACAGTTCAGTATAAGGCAAGGGGTAACTATATTATTCTGACGAAAGGTCAGGTCACTTCCGCGACAGACTCACGTGTATACGACGGGTATGTTGTCGACGAGTCCACTGGAGAACGGCTTGAGGATGTAAGTGTATACGATCCTGTTTCTCTTTCTTCAGCCGTGACTGATGCCTATGGTTACTTTCAAATAAAAGTGGATAAGCCCTCTCCTGATCTTATACTTGCTATTAATAAACAAAATTATGCCGATACCATAGTTTATGTTTCATCCGATAGAAATGAACTACTAAAGATTCCCATCAATGTTAACAAGGGAAAAATTATATCCCTGGCTGACAGTGTGGGGGAAAAGGTGAAACGATTTTGGAATACGAAAATACTCAGTCCGAAGTCAGCTAATATCGATAACATTAGGGATACACTATATCGCACTACTCAATTTTCTATTTTTCCGTTTGTAGGCACTAACCGTAGTCTAAGCGGAAATGTCATCAATGATTATTCATTCAACATATTTGGGGGGTACTCGCGTGGTGTTCGTAAACTTGAATTGGGTGGGCTGTTCAATATTGTGAGGGAGGATGTAAAAGGCGTGCAATTTGCCGGGCTTGCTAATGCAGTAGGAGGTAAGACAACCGGAGTCCAACTGGCTGGACTCGCCAATTTGAATAAGGACACCGTCGCGGGAGCACAGGTGGCCGGGCTCTTCAATGTCAATTGGGCGTCAACCCAAAATTTTTCTCTGGCTGGACTGTCGAACTTTACGCATGAGGACTCACGCGGGGTTCAGCTGGCGGGTCTATCAAACATAACATTGGGAAAACAAAAGGGTCCGCATATTGCAGGACTTTTTAATTTTTCAACAAAGGATGCAGGTCCGGTGCAGCTTGCGGGATTACTGAATTTTGCGGCTGGAAGAATGCGCGGAGCGCAGGTTTCGGGTCTGGTTAACTTTACGGGTAATGAAATTCGGGGTGCGCAAGTGTCCGGACTGTTGAATTATGCCAGGAAAGTCAAGGGTATTCAACTTGGCCTTTTCAATATTACGGATAGTATCAAAGGTCTGCCGCTGGGGTTCTTCAGTTTTGTTTCGAAAGGATATCATAAAATCGAAATTTCAGCGGATGAAATTTTTTATTTAAATCTGGCCTTTCGAACAGGTGTGCGTCATTTTTATAACATCTTCGCGCTTGGCGCTAAGCCAAATAGTTTTGGTAAAGAAAGTACGTATTGGACATTCGGTTACGGTGTAGGTACTTCGCCCAGGATTACCCGGTGGCTAAACCTCAATGCAGACCTTACCGCCAACCAGATAATGCAGGGCAATAGAATTGATGCCATTAATATCTTAAACAAGTTATTCCTGGGGCTTGAATTTGAACCAATGAAAAAGATTGCATTTACGGTGGGTGTAACACTAAACGGATATATCACCGATACAACCTATACACAATATCCGGATTTGTTTACGGATTACAAGCCCACCATAGTCCGTGACTATACCTATAGCAATAACGTTAATGTAAAGATGTGGTGGGGCGGTAAGGTCGGAATACGTTTCTTATAAGCCAGCTTACATGCCTACTTGCAGGATTGGACGTTTTCCCAATTCTTTCAGCAATTTTGCATGACCTACAATAGCTTTGGTAAACGTATCGTAGGACTTGTATGGCAAGCCAAATTCTTCTGCGGTAGTTTTGACGATATTAGAAATCTTTCGGTAATGCACATGACAGATGTTAGGAAATAGATGATGCTCAACCTGTAAGTTCAATCCGCCAACGTACCAGCTGAAGATCCTGCTTCGCTGCGCAAAATTGGTAGTTGTTTTAAGTTGATGAATCGCCCAGTTGTTTTCCAACTTACCTGTATGATCGGGATCAGGATATTCAGTGCCATCCACGACATGCGCAGGCTGAAAAATAACCGCGAGAATAAAACCTGATACAAAATGCATTATAAAGAAGCCAAGGAAGATCCACCACCAGGCAAAAGGTAGAATGAGGATCGGCAGAACGAGGATATAGGTAAGGTAAATAGCTTTTGAAAAGATTAAGATAGCCCACTCTTTATAAATGTTGGCTTTCATCTTTTCTACCAATCCCTCATTATTGTATCGCATTATTCTTCCATAATCCTTAAATAGTATCCATACAAATGTTAACAGACCATAAAGTGCCCAGGCATAGATATGTTGAAAACGGTGGATAGGTCTCCATTTCGACTGTGGTGACATACGCAACACACCCCGGGGGCTGATATCTTCATCAGCATCATGAACGTTTGTGTAAGTGTGGTGTAAGACATTGTGCTGTACTTTCCAGTTAAAGGCATTACCTCCAATTAAATTCAAAGCGTAGCCAACCAAATTGTTTACCCAAGCTTTGGATGAGTAGGAGCCGTGATTTGCATCGTGCATAATCGACAGACCAATACCCGCTTTGCCCAGGCCCATTGCAATACATAAACCAAAAAGCAACCATGTATTTAGAAATGAGCCGGATATAATGAAACCATATGGGACAAAATACAGGCAGAACATGAAAATGGTTTTAACAATCATTTCCGCATTTGCGTGACGACTTATTTCATTTGATTTGAAGTATTCATTTACGCGTTTGTTCAGCGTAGTAAAAAAGTCAGACCTTGTATTCGAAAATTTTAACGTACTGTAGAGCGACATGTTATTAGATTTATTGTTCCTGTTGTCTTCGATCCCCAAGCACTGCAAAGATAGTTAAGTCTGGCGGTAGAATGAGTGTTAGGATACATTATGTTAAAAAATGCTTCCAGGCGTCTTAAAACAACGATTAATGAGAAGGCTACTCGCCTAAAGGTCGGCAAGTATTGTTTTCCCTCCTTTGGTAATTTCTCCTATATCAACTCTTATTTTAGCACTTAGTGGCAGAAAAACGTCTACACGTGATCCAAACTTTATAAACCCAAATTCATCTCCCTGCTCAAGGGACTGGTTTTTTTGCACATAACATTTGATTCTTCTTGCCACCGCACCTGCTATCTGGCGGAATAATATTTCAACACCATCTTTCATTCTTACAACCACGGTAGTTCGCTCGTTTTCAATACTTGACTTAGGATGCCATGCAACCAGGTATTTTCCCGGGTGATAGGCAAAGAAACTAACGATACCACTAACAGGTGAACGGTTTACGTGTACATTAACAGGTGACATAAAGATTGAAATCTGTTTTCTTCTATCGCCAAGGTACTCTGTTTCTAGCGTCTCCTCAATGACCACAATCTTCCCATCGGCAGGCGCTAAGACGTGATGTTCATTCTTAGATATTGAAAATATTGGATTTCTAAAAAACTGAAGGATAACCAAATAGAAAAGTACACTGGCTATAATAATGATATTCTGAAGAAGGGTATTGTGTGGTAAAAAATGAGCGATCACCCAGTTGAGTCCAAGGAGTACCAATAGTAAAACAAAAAGTAACGTGCGGCCTTCCCGATGTATGGTCATGATGTAAAAGTCGTAAAAAAGTTATCGGTAAATTGTCAATATCCTCCTCTGTACTTGTAGGTCTTTGATACTTTGTCGATGGCAACCATGTATGCGGCTATTCGCATTGGCACATTATACTCTTGCGAAGTTTTATAGACATTTATAAAGGCATCCTTCATTATCCTGTCTGACCTACGGTTTACGCGATCGGCTGTCCACTTATACCCTAGACGATTTTGAACCCATTCGAAGTATGAGACTGTAACCCCACCGGCATTGGCCAGGATATCCGGGACTACCACGATTCCCTTTTCGTTTATGATTTTATCAGCTCTTGAAGAAGTTGGTCCGTTTGCGCCTTCCACAATTAATTTAGCCTTGATATTTAATGCGTTTGAACTGGTAATGACATCCTCTGTTGCCGCGGGGACAAGCACATCGACAGGTAACGTAAGCAGGTCATCCTGATTAATTTTCTCAGCACCATCAAAGCCTTCCAGCGACCCATTTTTTTGATCGCGAAATTGAATGGCTTTGTCGATATCAATTCCACTTTCATTATAATATGCACCAGATAGATCATTTATCGCCTGAACGAGCAAACCTCTTTCGCTCAACAATCGCGCTGCCCAGGAGCCTACATTACCAAAACCCTGAACGGCACAGGTCGCTTTGTATGGGTTGATCTTTAACTTTTCCATTGCAGCCATGGCGGAAACCATCACACCCCGGCCCGTGGCTTCAGTACGACCAAGAGACCCGCCCATCACTAGGGGCTTTCCGGTTACTACGGCATGAGTTGTCATACCTTTGTTTCTGGAGTACTGGTCCATGAGCCATGCCATCTCTCTTGGCCCGGTACCCATATCAGGAGCAGGTATATCCTGGTCTGGGCCGAATACATCTGCCATAGCCTGGGTATACGCGCGCATTAAGCGTTCAATTTCTCCCGCCGACATTTCTCGTGGGTTGCAGTTTACACCTCCCTTTGCACCTCCATAAGGGATATCAACCACCGCACACTTCCAGGTCATCCAGGCAGCCAACGCCTTTACTTCATCCAGGTTAACATTCGGATCAAAACGAATGCCTCCTTTTGAAGGACCAAGGATAGTAGAATGAATTACCCGGTAGCCCTCAAATACCCTAATAGCCCCATCATCCATTGTCACTGGCAAAGAAACTATCACCTGGCGCGCCGGATTCTTTAATACGTTATAAATTTCTTCTTCTAATCCTAGGATTTGAGAGGCCATGTGAAATCTGGTCATCATTGCCTCAAATGGATTCTCCTTGTCTTTTAGCGGAGCAGGTTCAAGATATGCCATACATTGATAATAGAATGGTGATTGAGAAGATATTGTAATTATTTAGAAATATTTCCGACTTTAGATAGCACCAAGAATTTCACCAAAAAACAAAGGCCGAAATCGGTTGCAAAGGTAAATGAAAATCGGTGGATGTGATGCTTTTTACACAAAAAACAATAAGAATAGCAGAGGCATTACAAGATTTCGGAAAAGAAAGATTCGCTCATTTTTATGCTATCCGGATACCGGTTTTTCAATAGTAAATTTTGATTGAAAGGACATTTGATCGTTAGTGAGGCAGAGATGGGCGCTTTTCCAACCAAAGGTTTTTGATCATTAGGCTTCAGCCTTCAACATTCAGCGATAGCGCTATGCCATTGAGTTTGAATCTGCATTTCTATGGATTTTGCCAAAGTCAAAGTGCATGGATGTGAATAGGGTATGGCTTCAAAATACTTCGAGATAGGCAACTATGAAAGGCGCAGAAATTAGCAGCCCGTCAAAGCGATCTAAAAAACCGCCATGTCCCGGAATGCTGCTGCCGGAGTCTTTAATTTCAATACTTCTTTTCAGAAGCGACTCCACCAGGTCACCAAATGTGCCCCCAACAATGATGATGATTCCAATAATGATCCATTGTATCAGGCTTAGAGAATGAAAGTATGTTGAAAGACCGTAGGCGAAGACTAATGCGAGGAGCGCCCCCCCAAAAAAACCCTCCCATGATTTTTTAGGTGATATGCGTTCAAACAGTTTGCGCTTCCCAAAAAAGGTTCCCGCAAAGTAGGCTCCTGTATCGCTTGCCCATAAAATGAAAAGGCACCCAAAGATGATCTCATAATTGTACATACCATTTTCAAATACTGCAATGTTCAGCAACGAGAATGGAATGGCTACATAGAAAATACCCAGAAACGTAAAGGCAATATTGGTAAAAGGTTTCCGCTCAAATTTCTTATAAAGCTTGATCATGTAAACACATGATACGATGGGAAAAATGAAAAAATAGTAGCGGTACGAAATGGTGCCCTTCTCAATGAAAAAGGACAGCAGAAAAATGCATACGCCACAAATGGTCCCAAATGTTTTCTGGGGCAATACCCCATCCAGTCCTGCCAATTTGTAGAACTCCAGCATGGAGAAAAGACAAATGATGAAAAATATCAAACAATAGGTCCATTCATTAATATATACCGCGGCAATGATTCCTGCACTGCCAAGCAAGCCCGCGACGATGCGCTGTGTAAGGTTATTGTATTTTGAAATAGAGGTCATCAGGTGTGATAGTCAGTTGGCAAGGGGTTAGATTTAAATTGTTAAACTGTAGCGTCCTGGTGGCTCAAAGAGTTGTTTGGTGAACCGTGTTTAGGTGGTGATTCGAAATAATGCCTCCAAATGTAATACAACAGACCTGCAGTTAAAATGAAACAAGTAATTACGTACGGCCACGGCATTGCCTCCCCATCTTCTATGTTAATGCTTGTAATTTCCATGTGGTTTAAATATACCATCACTACCGCAAATGCGTTGTTGAAGAAATGAGAAAACATGGGTATCATCAAGCTTCCTGACCAATAATACAGGTAGCCAAACAATGCACCTAGAAGTAGCCGCGGAACAAAACCGTAAAACTGCATGTGTATCGCACTGAATATGGCAGATGAAACCCAGATAGCAAGATGAATGTTCTGTGTTCCGCGCCAAAGCTCGCGTTGGATCATCCCCCGAAATACCAATTCCTCTCCAATAGCTGGTAATAAGGCGATGACCAATACACCAATCAGCATATCGCCGGCGGATTTAAAATCAGTGATGAGCGCAGTTAATTTTCCAAGCCGTTCTTCTTCATGCATGGCCCAGTTCTCAAACCCGCTCATGAATTCAGGGAACTTAAAGTTCAGGTTCCATTCTGCCAGGGGTGAAATAGAAATCGGGAAGGTCAATCCAACACCCGCAACGAGGAGCAACATGAGTAATGTTTGTGAATTTGAAGGAAAAAATGGTTTTAGTGGCTTGTGCTCAAGTTGCGTGATGTGAATAATTGGAAAGAGAATCAACCCAATGAAGGTTACGATCGCTTGCATCAATAGAATTGCCCCAACAAGGCCTGGCTGTCCTGTTGTCTTTTCCAGATCACCTAACAGATCACCCCCATAGAACGATGATGCTACAGCAAATCCTAAAAGTGGGCCGACAATAACAAAACCAAGTATAACATTTAGCGTAATACG
Source organism: Cyclobacteriaceae bacterium (assembly GCA_029858965.1). Taxonomy (GTDB): domain Bacteria; phylum Bacteroidota; class Bacteroidia; order Cytophagales; family Cyclobacteriaceae; genus Chryseolinea. Next base: position 19,604 of record JAOUDZ010000033.1, on the reverse strand, counting down.
CAATAGAGATTGAAAAGGAGGTTTGTCTGAAACTATATTTTGAGGAGTGAACATGCGTAAATCCTGATTATCTTTGCGCCAAATATGGTGAAAATAGGTCATATAGAGTTAGGAGACTTTCCATTGTTGTTGGCACCCATGGAGGATGTCAGCGACCCTCCTTTTCGCGCAGTCTGCAAAGAGGGTGGAGCTGACCTCATGTATACAGAGTTTATATCCTCAGAAGGATTGATACGGGATGCGGCAAAAAGCAAACAGAAGCTCGATATTTTTGAGTACGAAAGGCCAGTTGGCATTCAGCTTTTTGGAGGAGACATTGGCAACATGGTTCAGTCTGCAGAAATTGCCACAGCCGTTAATCCGGATCTGATCGACATTAATTATGGTTGTCCCGTAAAAGCAGTTGCGTGTAGAGGCGCAGGCGCCGCATTGCTCCAGGATATTCCAAAGATGGTGAAGATGACAGCGGAAATCGTAAAGTGCACACCATTGCCTGTAACGGTGAAGACAAGACTGGGTTGGGATGATAAAACCAAGAATGTAGTGGAGGTTGCGGAACGACTTCAGGATATCGGAATAAAGGCGTTGACCATTCATGGCCGCACACGTCTACAAATGTACAAAGGATCTGCGGATTGGTCTTTGATAGCAAAAGTCAAAGAAAACACACGCATGCATATTCCCATCTTCGGAAATGGTGACATCGATAGTGCGCAGAAAGTTGTGGATTATAAGAATACCTACGGTGTTGATGGTGTGATGATCGGTCGTGCCGCCATCGGTTATCCCTGGATTTTTAACGAGATCAAGCATTACCTGAAAACCGGAGAAAGATCGTTGCCGCCTGATGTAGCAGAACGCGTCCGCGTTACCAAGAAGCACTTGTCATTTTCCGTCCGTTGGAAAGGGGACAGGCTTGGTATATTTGAAATGCGCAGGCATTATGCTAACTACTTCAGGGGCATTCCAGACTTCAAACCTTTCCGCACACGCCTGGTGGGGGTGGAAAGTGAATCTGAGATTCTCGCAATTCTTGATGAAGTAATCGAGACCTATTCGACCGCGATGATTCCGGCTTAGAAGATAGCATGAACCTGGTTTGAATTAAAAAATGATCATCATTTTTTTCTTACCTACTATGCTCAATCCTTTTTTGTTGTGTGCCTTTCGCCCTTTTTATGACTGACAACCCACGATCATCTTCCTATATTTTGCTTGGCGTCCTTTCTTTGATGTGGGGGACATCGTTTATCCTTATCAAACAAGGTCTGAAAGTTTTTACTCCGGATGAGGTTGGTTCGCTGAGGGTAGCTTCCGCTTCGCTGTTCCTGCTGCCTTTGGCAATGGTACACGTACGTACATTAAACCCCGCGGCCTATTGGAAGCTATTTATTTCTGGTATGATGGGGATTTTTATTCCTGCCTTTCTTTATGCAACAGCGCAAACGCGCATGGATAGTTCTGTGGCTGGAATCATCAATACTTTAACGCCGCTTTTTACCATGATGGTTGGCGCTATTGTTTTTAAGCAGCGGTTTCGGGGCTACGTCATTATTGGAATTATACTTGGATTTGCTGGCACGATTCTATTGAGCCTTTCCCGGTCCGGAAGTTCTGTCACCGGTTTTAACAACTTTACGCTACTTATTGTACTCGCTTGTCTGCTTTACGGATCCAATCTTAATTTTATCAAGTTCAGCATTCCTGAACTAAGTGCACCGGCCATAACAAGTGTATCGCTGATGCTTATCGGACCTTTTGCTTTCGTTTATTTGCTGGGGTTCACCGGGTTCACAGAAAAAATGGAAACCCACCCCGGCGCATGGAAAGCCTTTGGTTTTATCACGCTCCTTGGATTCATGAGTACGGCTGTTGCCACTATATTATTCAATAAGCTGGTAAAAATCGCTACCCCCATGTTTGCCAGCTCCGTGACATACCTCATGCCCATTGTTGTAGTCATGTGGGGTGTATTGGATGGAGAACTTCTTAACACGGGACATTTCATAGGGATGGCAGCCATTCTTGGCGGCGTGTACCTGGCTAATCGCTGGAGATAGTTTTGTTCCTATTTTTTTAGGACAAGTGTGGTCATTACCGGAAGGTGGTCGGAAGGATAATATTTTCCGTCGTTGTCCTGCACCACTGTGTAGAGTGAAGGGCTCCAATGCCGGGAACAGAAAATGTAGTCTATTGCCTTGCAAGCAAAACCGCTAACTTTGAAACCGCAGTATGTTCCTGGAGCCGTTACAGGAGCAGGATCCGTAAGAACGATTCCTTGTGGACCCATTATCGCTGCATAAGGCGATTCTTCACGTGTGCAGTTGAAATCCCCCGTGATGATTACCGGAATATTCAGTCCCAGATTTGTTGCCGCATGCTTTATCAACTCGGCACTTTTTGTTCGGGCCATCGTTCCTATGTGATCAAAATGGGTATTAATTATCAGCAATTCCACTTTTGTGTTCTCATCAATAAGTCTGCCCCAAGACGCTACGCGGGTTATGGCAGCGTCCCAGCTTTTGCTTCCTGGTACGTCCGGAGTTTCCGAGAGCCAGAACGTACTTTGCGCACTTACCGTGAATCGATCATTCTTGTAGAGAATGGCTGAGTATTCACCTTTTGTTTTCCCGTCGTCTCTGCCAACACCAATGAAGGAATATTGCGGAAGGTTTTTCAGTAAGTCTGTTAATTGATGGTGAATAGCTTCCTGAATACCCAGGATGTCCGGATTGTGTTTACGGATAAGCGCAAAGACCTTATCTGCACGCCGTGGCCATTGATTCGCGCTATCGGCAGGGGTATCCAACCGTATGTTGTACGTCATTACCTTTATCGACTGTGCCGGGGAAACCGCGCTGAACAGCGATAGTAATAAGAAGAGTGATAAAATCCGCATATCCTTTATTCTCGTTAATTATTTATCGTTCAATTTCCAGTCATAGATCCTCGTGCATTGCATTAACCGCTTCAATCGAGGTCAATGCAAGGTGCGTGGATTACAGCGCTTTGTTTCGTGAAGCATAAACTCAAATAAAGCTATTCTTTGTCGAATAATTGGAAGGTTTTTACAAGTGGCTGTGCATTCGTGTTATTATATTGTGAAGGATTGGTAAAAGACTTAAACCAACTTTAAAGTTAGAGTGTTTTCATAATGGTATTTTCGCGAGATCGTTGCTATGAATATGACTACACAGTACGGGAAGAATATTTTGCTATTGCTGAGCTTTGTGTTGGCGGTGACAGCCGGTGTTCAGGCACAAGGTGTAACTTCAGCCACAATTACTGGTCAGGTTACAGATAAGAATGGAGAAGGTTTGGCGGGGGCAAGTGTTATTGCAGTGCATGTTCCTTCCGGCACGACATACGGTTCTGCGAGCCGTGCTGATGGAAGGTTTACTTTGCCCGGTATGCGCATCGGCGGGCCATACAAGCTATCAGTTTCATACGTTGGCTACAAGGAGTATGTTCAGGAGGGCATCATGTTGGCGTTGGGTCAAAATTTTGTGCTGGATGCAGCTTTGGTAGAGACCGGATTGGAATTGCAGGAGGTAGTGATTTCATCGAATTCCCTGTTAAATGACGAACGAACCGGTGCTAGTACAAACATCGGAGTGAAATCCTTGAATTCGTTACCTACCATTAACCGCAGTATTTCTGATTTTACTCGCATGACGCCGCAGGCAAATGGGCGATCATTTAGCGGTGCCGATTCAAGATTCAACAATCTTACTATAGACGGATCAATTTTTAACAACAGCTTTGGACTTTCCGATGTCCCCGGTGGCCAGACGAACTCAACACCAATCTCATTAGACGCTATTCAGGAATTGCAGGTAAACATTGCACCGTTCGACGTACGGCAGGGTGGCTTTACCGGGGCGGGTGTGAATGCGGTTACCAGAAGTGGTACAAATGAAATTTCCGGTTCTGTTTTTTTTAATAGCCGGAATGAAAAATTTGTCGGAGACAAGGCAAAAGGTGAGGATGTGGTGACCCAAAATTTTAATGTTGGGCAACGGGGATTTAGCGTTGGTGGGCCAGTTATAAAAGACAAACTATTTTTCTTCATAAACGGGGAACAGGAAAGAAGAGATGATCCCGCTACACAATATGTGGCTCTTAGACCAGGCGTAAATGATAATGACGCAAACGTATCCAGGGTATTGGCTTCCGATTTGGATCAGTTAAAGGCGTATCTCATCAATACATTTGATTATAACCCTGGTGCTTACGAAAACTATTCACTGAATACCAGGAGCGATAAGGCATTGATTAGGCTTGATTATAATATGAATCAGCGCAATAAATTTAGTATACGTTATAATTATCTGAAATCTTCCCGCGACGTCCCCACAAGCAACAGCGGTTCTTTCAGCAACAGGAGAGATAATGGTTTTGCGATGAATTTTCAAAATGCAAACTACGTCATCAACAATGATATCAACTCAATAATCGCAGAGCATAATTATCTCGGTGACAACTTCTCCAATAATGTGATTGCAGGCTTCACGGCAAACCGCGACTATCGCAGCAGCTTGGGCGGAATTTTTCCATTGGTAGATATATTGGAGGGCGGCCGCAATTACACAAACTTCGGATTTGAACCCTTTACGCCTAACAATATTCTGAATACAGACACATGGCAGTTTCAGGATAACTTCACCTACTACTCAGGTAAGCATACGTTAACGGCGGGTGTAAACTTTGAATCCTTTAAATTCGAAAACACATTCACACCGACGTATTACGGGCAGTTTGTATATAATTCCTTGCAGGATTTTTATGACGACACCGATAATACTCCGGCAAATGACCCTGAACTCAGGAGGTATCAGCTTACCTATTCAAACCTGACGAATAGTGCGTTGCCAACGGCTACTACCAAGGCAAGGCAGATCGGTTTCTATGTTCAGGATGAGATACAGGTGAATGCAAACATAAAATTAACGGCTGGATTGCGCGTGGATGTTCCTTCATTTAAACAAACAGCACTGGAAAATTCGGAGGTGTTGGGCTACACTTTCAAAGACGAAAACGGTAATTTAATTAAAGTAGCCACTTCACAACTACCAAAGACGCAGGCGTTGTGGTCACCGCGCATAGGCTTCAATTGGGATGTGATGGGGGACCGTTCACTTCAGGTGCGAGGAGGGTCAGGTATATTCTCCGGGAGACCTGCATTTGTCTGGATATCTAATCAAATGGGGAACAATGGCATTTTAACGGGATCGCTACGTGACGACAACACCACAGGACAGTATCCTTTTAGCCCAGATGTAACGAAATACAATTTACCGCCGAACCCAGGACAGCCGGCTGCTTCTTATAATATTGCGGTTACGGATCCGAAGTTTAAGTACCCGCAAACCTGGAAAACAAATCTGGCGATTGATAAGCAATTGCCATTTGGAATTATCGGAACGGTAGAATTTATATTCAACAAGCAAGTCAACAATGTAAAGTATGTCAATGTAAATCTTGAGCCCGCAAATGCAGATCTCAGTGGATCCGATGCACGCAACACGTACCCTGGACTGGGGCTGACTGATACAACACAAAACAATGCAAACCGTGTGAATGATAATATAACCGACGCCATTTTATTGACAAACACCAACAAGGGGAAGGGTTATTCAGCCACTATTAAATTTGAACGCCCCGCCACAAACGGGCTAAGTGCCATGATAGCATACAACTTTAGCAAGACAAAGGATTTGATGAGTGCCGGATCAATTGCCTTCTCTTCCTGGCGGGATAACCTTACTGTCAACGGAAATAATTTGCCTACTGTAGCATATTCAAATAATGATCTTCGCCATCGTATCATCGCAGCGACTTCATACCGAAAAGAATATGGCGGCCATTTTGCCTCGCAGTTGACGCTCTTTTATCAGGCGCAAAACCAGGGTAGATTCTCCTATGCTGTTAATGGAGACTTAAATGGCGACCAGTTAACGAGTAATGATTTGCTTTATGTACCTAAGAATACCGCGGAATTGAATTTTGAGGAATATACGATCACAGTGAGTGGTAACCCCGTAACGTTTACCGCAGGACAACAAGCTGCTGCATTCAATGCGTTTATTGATCAGGATGATTACCTCAGTACAAGACGTGGCCAATATGTTGAAAGAAACGGCGCGCTTATTCCATTTGTTTCTACACTGGACCTTTCATTTGTTCAGGAATTTTTTCTTGACGTAAAAGGTAAAAGAAATACTTTACAGTTCAGGGTGGATATATTCAACTTCGGAAACCTTTTGAACAATAAATGGGGTGTGGGAAAAACGATTATAAATTCCAGCCCGCTCCAGGTCATAAGCATCAACGCCAATGGAGAACCTGTCTACCGTTTCAATACGGTTAACAACGTACTCCAGACCGATACGTATCGTACGAGGGTTAGCATTGATGATGTTTGGCAGATGCAACTTGGTCTGCGGTATATATTTAATTAGTTAATATTTGCTTCCGGAGGAGAGGCTTTGACAAGGGAGCCTCTTTTTTTATTCCCACAGGGAATGCCTAAATTCATCTGTATATGCTGCCACTATCGAAGTATGTCGCAACAGCAGGGTTTGTTCTGATATGCTTTTCTTGCAAAGAACCTGCGAAACAGGATATTTACATTAAGCATGAACCGCTTGTAGCCATTGACCTGGACGGTATTGTAAAAAGAGGTTATATAAATGTACTAGTCGACAATAATTCATTCAGCTACTTTATTTATAAGGGTACTCCCATGGGTTATGAGTATGAGCTATTGCAGCTTCTGGCGAAGCATCTCAAAATAGCTTTAAAAATAAGGGTAACGTCCGGCGTTGGTCGTGCCTTTGAGCAACTCAATTCAGGAGAAGGTGATCTGATCGCTTTTCCGCTTACTATCACCAAAGCACGAAGGGAAGTTGTAAGCTTTACACGCCCACATTTTAATACCTATCAGGTGCTGGTACAGCGGAAGCCGGATAATTGGAAGAAGCTAAGCTTGGGGGAAATTGAAAGTAAACTGATCCGTAATCCGGCAGACTTAATTGGCAAAAAGGTGCATGTTATTGAGGGTACCAGTCATCAGTTACGGTTAAAGAACTTGTCGGAGGAGCTCGGGGGAGATATTCTTATTCAACCGGATACACTCATTGCGGAGAGTGAATCATTGATTCGAAAAGTAGCACTGGGGGAAATTGACTATGCCGTGGCGGACCACACCATGGCAAGAGTAAATTCAGCCTACTATCCAAATATTGATGCCAATACCGTACTCAGTGTTCCTCAGCAAATAGCGTGGGCAGCCCGAAAGAACTCTCCAAAATTAATAGAAGCAATTGATTTGTGGCTGATGTCCATAAAGAAGGAGCCTACATTCATGGTGATTTATAATCGCTATTTTACGAGTCCACGGACTTCTTTGGTGCGCATGAAAAGTGCATACTCATCACTAGGCGGGAATAAACTTTCACCGTATGATGAACTTATCAAAGCTGGTGCGGAGAAGTTGGGTTGGGATTGGCGGCTATTGGCGGCTATGGTGTATCAGGAATCAAAATTTAATCCCCGCACTGAATCCTGGGCTGGAGCTCGCGGACTCATGCAACTGATGCCCGAAACCGCAAGGCGATTTGGCGCTTCAAATCTGAATGATCCGGCACAAAGCATCAACGCAGGCGTAAATTATCTTGTTTATCTTGGTAAATACTGGAGCAAGCGGGTTCCCGATGAAGAGGAAAGACTGAAGTTTATGCTTGCTTCTTACAATGCAGGGCTTTCTCACATACTTGATGCGAGAAAGCTCTGCAATAAGTATGGGAAAGATGCGTCAAAGTGGGACGATGTGGAATACTTCCTTTTAAAAAAATCCGATCCGAAATACTATCGTGATCCACTCGTGACCGCCGGATACTGTAAATGCGAAGAACCAGTAAACTATATCAAAGACGTCATGGAAAGATTTGAGGATTACAAAGCTCACATTAGGATTCCTGAGCAACCTGAAGTGCCAGTTGTTCAAAGTTCAGTGACTCCCAGGTAGATTCTATACCGGGTATCTTCATTACTTCATCCATAATCTTTTTTTGTTTCCTGCCGATCGCATAGGCTTCAGCATAGCCAATGGTATCGTGAAAGGTAACCATTGAATACAGCGGAATCCATTTCTCCGGATAAAGTTCATGAAGCCTGGCTTCAATCTTCTTTCGCAATAGGAATTCGGCGTCTGCCACAAGATCGCGCATTTCTACAAAATTATCCAACGCAAGCTGAGCAATGGCGTCTGTATCCGGTTTGCGCATTTTTTGAAAGGTCGGTAATACAATTTCCCAATCATCATTATGCGTATCAAGTAGTTGATTTAAGATCCTGCAATCTTCAAAGCCTGAATTCATGCCTTGTCCAAAAAAGGGAACAATTCCGTGAGCAGCATCTCCAATTAACAAAGTGTTATTAACAGCCCATGGGTAGCATCTAATCGTAATCAGCGATGATGTTGGGTTGTCGCGCAAGTCTTCCTTCAGCGTTGGCATCAAGGGAGCAACATCGGGGAAAGATTTTTCAAAGAATGATTGGAAAGCCTTCCGTTTCTTTAAACTCTTGAAGGACGGATCGCCTTCGAATGGGAAAAATAACGTACACGTAAATGTCGCGTCCGGATTTGGCAGCGCTATTAACATATAACTTTCCCTTGGCCAAATATGCAATGCATTTTTCTCGAGTAAGAATTTTCGCCCTTCACCAGGGGGTATCCTGAATTCTTTGTAGCCATGTTCAATGTAGGTCTGCGAATATTCAAAACGATCAGTAAACTGCATTGATCCTCGAACAGCAGAAAAGGCGCCATCCGCGCCAATTATTACATCGAATTTTTTATGAATAATGGCTGCATGCATCTGGAAAGCAAGTTCTGTTGTGTTCAGGTCCACTCCTGTCGACCGATGCTCAAAGAAAAATTGAACGCCGTGTTTTTCGGCATGGTTAATTAACACCATATTCAGGCTTCCACGAGAAATGGAGTTGATAAACTCCCCTTCCTTCCCGTAAGCTTGGAATGTAAGGTTGCCATGGGCATCGTGTATCATACGCCCATGCATGGGCACAGCCGACTCTCTTAATTGTTCGGATAGTCCTATCCCTTCCAATGCGCGAAGACCGCGGTTGCTTAATGCCATGTTAATGGAACGACCGCCATCGATTTGGTGCAGTCTTATATCAAATCTTCTGTCAAAAACAGAAACTTTATAACCGCGCTTCGCCAGGTAGGTGGACAGAAGTGAGCCTACAAGTCCGGCGCCAACTATTGCGATATGTTTTGATTCCTTCATCTGGGGACGTTAAAGTAAATTTATCATTCAACATGCTGCAAAACCGCAGGCTTAGTGCGGGAATTTATCACAATGCCTCTGGCAAAAGAATGACCATAGTCAGGAATTTTCCATTTAATCACGGAATCTGCGCTACACGGGCCTCATGGTTCTTTTTGTTTCAAGAATAGCCTTTTTTACGACACCAACGAATCGAAAAACTTCTTCAAATGTATTGTAAAGCGGCACGGGGGCCACCCGAATCACGTGCGGCTCCCGCCAATCGGAAATGACGCCAGATCTTGAGATGCTTTCGAAAATAGTTCTGCCATGCTGCTTGAGGAGGAGGGATAACTGTGAACCTCTTTCTGCAGGATTTCTTGGTGTGATGATGCCATAATGTTGCTCCTCCGGATCAAATTCATTTAACAGAAATTCCAGATAACCTGTAAGTAGAAGGCTTTTTTTGCGTAGCACGGACATGGTTGTTTGTTCAAAAATTTCAAGTGCTGCCAGATGAGCAGCACTTTGGAAGATAGGTACATTGGAGAGTTGCCATCCGTCTGCACCCTCCATTGGGCTAAACCCTTTCTGCATCTTAAATCTGTTGCGTTCATCGTGCCCCCACCAACCGGCAAAACGCGGCAGCTTAAAGTTCGTGGCATGCCGGGCATGAACAAATACGCCCGCAATGGCACCAGGGCCTGAGTTTAAGTACTTGTAGCTACACCACACCGCAAAATCAACTTCGTGTTTGTGCAAGGACAACGGAACATTTCCGACAGCATGGGCCAGGTCAAACCCGACGTATGCGCCAGCAGCATGCCCCGCCTGGGTAATTTTTCTGATATCAAAAAATTGCCCGGTATAGTATTGCACTCCGCCAATAACAACAAGCGCTAAATCATGCGCGTGTTCCTGGATACTACCAAGGATATCGGCAGTACGTACTGTACTTTCACCTGCGCGCGGTCTAATTTCAATTATTGTTTTGTCGGGATCCATGCCCAAGTACCGGATATGCGATTCAAAGGCATACTGATCTGAAGAAAATGCGCCTGCCTCCGTTAATATCTTATAACGATGCTTTGTGGGGCGATAAAAAGATACCATCATTAAATGAAGGTTAATGGTCAGGTGATTCATCGCCACAACTTCTGTGGGTTTAGCACCTACCAGTTTGCCCAATGCTTTCTTGGTGAATCTGTGATAGTACAGCCATGGTCTTCTCGCCTGCACGTGGCCTTCTACACCAAGCGTGGCCCAATCTTCAAGTTCCTCAGAAATAAACTTTTTTGTGCTCTTAGGTTGAAGTCCAAGCGAATTGCCTGCAAAATATATTGCCGTCTTTCCAGCGGCTTTAGGAATCAGGAACAAATTTCTGAATGAACGAAGCGGATCTTCGTGATCCATTTTTTTTGCGAATTGGAGCGAGTTGATAAATTTCATAGCATCAAAATATTAAAACAATCCGGGTGAGCAGAGAAGCTAAAAGAGTGAAAGTTGTCTCAATAATGCGCCCTCATGATGCAGCAGCCATTCCTTATTTTCCAATCCACCGCCATAACCAACCAATTCACCCCCTTTGCCAATAACACGATGACAAGGTACTAGAATGGCTAGTGGGTTTTGACCGTTGGCAAGACCAACGGCACGAATGGATTTTATATTTCCGAGTCGAATGGCCAATCCCTGATAGGAAATTGTCGTTCCATACGGAATTGTTAACAATTCACTCCAGACTTTCTTTTGGAATTCCGTGCCGTGCAGGTCAAGTTCAACCGTAAAGAACTTGCGTCCGGCAAAAAAGTATTCATCCAACTCTGCAATAAACTGAACAATGACTGGCGCCAGGAATTCTTCTTGCCTGGCATCTTTCAGAAAACTAACGGCAGTGATTTTGTCTTCCGCTGATTCTATTATTAATTCTCCTATAGGGGAACTGTAATAGGACAAACCCTTCATAAAACGCTACTTAGAAATGGGAAGCCTTTCATTATACAAATCTTGGGTCCGCTTCCATTACCGTCCCGCATTTCTTGCATGTCCTCGCTTCTACTGAGCCATAGAATTCTTTGAAACGAGGCAAAAAATCTTTTTCTATGTTAGTAAGGTGAAATTCATATTCATGGAGCATGTTGTTGCACTTTTCACAATACCATTGCAGGCCATCCAGCATTTTTTCATCTTCACGCTTGCATTCGATCACTAGTCCTACTGTGCCAGCAGGCCGGGCGGGCTGATGGGGTATGCGAGACGGCAGCAGAAACATTTCTCCTTCTTTGATAGGAATTTTCACAGCCTTACCTTCTTCCTGAATTGTTACCGTTATATCACCTTCGAGTTGATAAAACAGCTCTTCCGTTTCGTTAAAGTGATAATCTTTTCGTGCGTTCGGGCCGCCGACGACCATCACGATGTAATCCCCAGCATCTGCATAAAGATTCTTATTTCCTACTGGCGGCTTGAGCAGATCGCGATTTTCACTAATCCACTGTTTTAGATTAAAAGGTCTCCGAATTGCCATAATTAATGTTTGTAATTGTTTCGATGGATGAATGGCCCAAAGATTTTATTGATTAAAATTACTAGAATTTTGCACATAAGATAATAAGAAGATGAATCTGGATTTAAGCGGTAAGAGAGCAGTTGTTTGTGGAAGCACACAAGGGATCGGAAAAGCATCTGCTATTGAACTAGCCATGCTGGGGACAAGTGTTACGCTGGTGGCGCGAAACGAAGAGAAACTGACTGCAGTAATGAGGGAATTAGATACTTCTGCAGGGCAGAAACATGATTACATCGTGGCAGACTTCTCTTTTCCAGACGAACTCAGGAAAAAAGCAGAACGGTATGCGGAAAATAGCGTTGTAGCAATCCTTGTTAACAATACAGGGGGACCAACAGCGGGATTGATAATGGATGCACAACCAAGCGATTTTGTTACAGCCTTTTCTAACCATTTATTGTGCAACCACATATTGGTAAAGGCTTTTGCCTCTGGCATGAAACGCGTTGAATATGGAAGGATTATCAATATCATTTCAACATCTGTGAAGATTCCGATCAAGGGACTCGGTGTTTCAAACACAATAAGGGGCGCCGTGGCAAATTGGTCAAAAACGTTGGCAAATGAATTGGGTCCTTATGGGATAACGGTAAATAATATTTTGCCCGGGGCCACGATGACAGGCAGGCTCGAGTCAATACTGCAAAGCAAAGTGTCACCTACCGGAAGAACGTTTGAGGAATTGAAGCAAGAAATGATTTCAGAAATCCCGGCAGGAAGAATTGCAGATGCGCATGAAGTGGCAGCTGCAGTTGCATTTTTGGCTACCCCAGCCGCTGGATACATAAATGGTATTAATATACCAGTAGATGGTGGAAGGACAGGAAGTCTCTAGGGAATAGGAATGGTTAAGATTTTAAACTACATCAATGGCGCTTTGGCTGGACCATCTCAAGGTCAATACATGGATAATTTCAATCCAGCCGAAGGAAAAGTGTACAGCCTGGTGCCCGATTCCGGCATTGAGGATGTTGCCAACGCGGTTACGGCTGCAATGGAAGCATTTCCATCATGGTCTGTGCTACCTGTCGAGAAGAGATCAAGAATGTTGCAACGTTTGGCTGATCTGGTTGACCGCGATCTGGATAAACTTGCACTTGCAGAGAGTATTGATACTGGTAAACCCGTTTTGCTGGCAAGGCGAATGGATATTCCCCGCGCCGCTGCAAATATTCGATTTTTTGCGACAGCCATGTTACATTTTTCATCTGAAGCGCACATCACCGATTCTGCAGCTATAAACTATACGACCAGAACACCGGTAGGTGTTGCTGGATGTATTTCTCCCTGGAATTTGCCGTTATACTTATTTACCTGGAAAATCGCGCCTGCGCTGGCGGCGGGCTGCACAGTAGTAGCAAAGCCTTCTGAACTCACGCCCATGACGGCATTTCTCTTTTCGGAATTATGTATTGAAGCCGGACTGCCACAAGGCGTATTAAATATTGTTCATGGTGCTGGTGCAAAAGCCGGACAGGCTATAATTGAACATCCTGATATCTCTGCCATCTCATTTACAGGGGGAACAGCAACCGGTAAGAAGGTTGCTTTGACAGCAGCGCCAATGTTCAAAAAACTTTCCCTGGAAATGGGCGGAAAAAATCCGAACATCATCTTCGCCGATTGTGATTTTGAAAAGGCGATGAGCACCTCTATTCAATCATCATTCACTAATCAAGGCGAGATTTGCCTGTGTGGGTCAAGGATTCTGGTAGAAAAAAGCCTGTTTGAACCCTTTGTAGAAGAATTTGTGAAACGGGCTAAAGCCTTGAAGATTGGCGATCCGGTTGATGAAGAAACAGCATTGGGGGCAGTTATATCAGCAGCGCACATGAACAAAATCCTGTCTTACATCGAATTAGCCAAGCAGGAGAAGGGAAAAATTCTTACTGGCGGAAAACGCATTACGCTATCGGGTAGATGTAAGGGTGGTTACTTTGTGGAGCCCGCAGTTATAGTTGGACTTGATCATCAATGCCGCACGAATCAGGAAGAAATTTTTGGGCCGGTGGTTACGATAATGCCTTTTGAAACAGAAGAAGAGGCTATCCACCTTGCAAACAGTACAGCCTATGGGTTGTCGGCAACCATCTGGACTGAAAATCTGAAATGTGCCCATCGCGTAGCATCTAAGGTCAAAAGTGGGATAGTATGGGTGAATTGCTGGTTATTTCGCGATTTGCGAACACCTTTTGGCGGTATGAAGCAGTCCGGTATTGGGCGGGAAGGCGGTTGGGAGGCTTTGAAGTTCTTCACGGAGGCAAAGAACGTCTGCGTGAAGTTGTGAGAATAATGCGTGTCTTATGGACTGCTACCACATTTCTTGATCACCTTTGTGTCTTCTTCGTATGCTAGGTTGACAGGATTTCCGTACACTCTGATTCCGGTAAATAAAGCTCTCTTCCCACCCTGGATCAACCAACGAAGAATCTGCCTATGCTATCCTTTATATTTACGGTTTAATAGAAACTGAATGTGGTTTTTTGATATTGACAGCGTCTTCTTCGAGATTCTCGGCTACGAAATGAGTTACCTTGAGTTCTTCGGTACCATTGCCGGGGCAGTTGCGGTGGGGCTTTCTGCAAGAGCGCATATCTGGAGCTGGCCAATTGGGATTGTAAATGTAGTATTGTTCTTTTTTCTGTTTTATCAGGTTCAGCTATATCCGGATATGTTCCTGCAAATCTTTTTCTTAGTCACCAATCTCTTGGGCTGGTGGAGATGGGCAAATCCTAAGCCAGGAGAAGAGAACAAAAAGAATGAACTGCGTGCCAGCTTTTTGGGCGTCAAAAAGTTCCTGGGGGCGTGCAGCATTGGACTGGCAGGCACTTATCTTTTTGGAACATTTGCCAAAAACCTGCATGCATTGTTTCCTGCTATTTTCAGTATACCCAGTGCCTTTCCGTATGCTGATTCTTTTATTACGGTGATGAGTATCATAACAACCTTCCTTATGGTTCAGAAAAAAATAGAATGTTGGATCATGTGGATCATGGTTGATGGACTGGCTACGTACCTGTACTTTGCTAAGGGTATTAAATTTGTAGGTGTCGAGTACCTTGCCTTTTGTTTTATTGCAGCCTATGGTCTTTGGAACTGGATAGGTGAGTATAGATTGAACAAGGTTGCCGGAACAGCATGAACATGAAAATCACACTCAAATCCTTTTGGCCCGCAGTTGTTGGGTTAATAGTGGCAACTGTCTTACTACTACTCCCTGGACAAGAATTCCCCAAAAGAGACTGGATGTCAAAAATCTATCTTGATAAGTGGGTTCACTTAGGGCTCTTTGCAATGCTGGTAGCGCTATGGAGCCTGCCCTTGATAAGTCGAATTGATGAGGGGTCAAGGCTGCGCAATATTTTCTTTTGGATTGCGATGGGATTCATAGCTTACGGAATCGCAATTGAATTTATTCAGGGAAATTTTATCCCTTACCGAACTTTCGGAGTTGACGATATGATTGCCGACGCTGTAGGTAGTGGAATCGGATTCTTATTTGCCAGGAGACAACTTCGGAATCAATAACGCTTATAAATTAAGAGCATTGCCAAAAGCTACGGGGCTATTATCAAGACCTTCTGGATTTATGCCTTTCCAATGCGGTGCCCTTTTATGGCGAAATACCATATGAATATATAGCAGGGAATCATCATCAAATAAGCATGTTGCAGGCTTGAATACAATGCAAGCTTACCATAGATCAAGGGCAAAATAGCCCCCCCGGCAATGGCCATTACTAATAGTGCTGATCCAATTTTTATGAATTTCCCTAATCCATTTATAGCCAACGGAAAAATCGCAGGCCACATTAATGAATTCGCCAGACCCAATGCAGCAATAAATCCAACTGAAACATAACCGGTTGTGACTACAGCCAACGTTGTAAACACAACACCAAGAATGGCGCACCATTTCAATGCATTTTGCTGTGATAGATATTTGGGTATGGCAAATATTCCAACAAAATAACCAATCAACATAAAGATCAGTGTTCCCTGTGTAAAGTATCGGGCTATTGAAAGATCGATATGCAAAGATTTTCCGTAGCTGATGATAGTATCTCCCGCCATTACTTCTACGCCTACATATAAAAATATGGCTAACACACCCAGCAGGAGATGAGGGAACTGGAAAATACTTGTTTTCCCGGCGCTTGCAGGAATAGCGTCAGTACTGGCTATGTCTTCACCATCATCTTTGATATCCGGCAGGCCAGATAGTAAAATGGAAACTGCCAGAACGATGAGAACACCGGCAATGATCATGTATGGTATGATAACCCTGCTGGCGAGTTCATCCAGCTTGGCATTCTTTGCCACCACATCCATTGTTTTCAAACTTTGGACCAGCGCATCAGCATCGTTCAAAGCAATGGCACCGAAGATAAGGCCAGCCAGGATACCTGCGAACTTATTACAAACACCCATGATGCTGATTCGCATTGCGGCGCTTTCAATAGGACCGATGATGGAGGCGTAAGGGTTTACGGCTGTCTGTAATAGCGCCGAACCAGTGCCAATGATGAATAATCCGATCAGGAATAAATCAAAGTTTCTTGCTTGCGCCGCCGGAATAAAAAGTATTGCGCCAAAAGCCATAATAAAAAGAGCCAGGGCCATCCCTTTCTTATATCCCGTTCCACGCAACACAAATGAAGAAGGAATAGACATCACTGCATAGGCAATGAAAAATGCTGTTACTACGAGAAACGACTGCAAGTCACTTTCAAGTTCGCATGCAATTTTCAGGTAAGGTATGAGTGTACCATTCACCCAGGTCACAAATCCTAAAGCAAAAAATAGGGCTGCGATGATAATCATGGGCAGGACATATGACTTCCGGTGGGTACTCATGGTATGGTTAAGGTTGGTTTATATACATAGTAAGTTCCTTATTTGGGGCAAGAACGGTTAATCTTCCATCGCTAGTTCAGTTAAAATTCTATTTTTGCGCCTAATTAATACAAGTGAATGTTGTTGATCATATTCGAATTCTATTAGCAAAGGCTAACCAAACAACGGAGAAAAATACAAATGTTCGCGCAAACACAAATAGCATATATACCTGAAATAAAGTAAAACCCAATGGACACACCAAATAATCCAGAAAAAAAACTCGCTTTACTCGTACTGGCCGCTGGAATGGGTAGCCGCTATGGGGGGATAAAACAAATTGATGGTTTCGGGCCAAATGGTGAAACGATCATGGATTACTCCCTTTTTGATGCCATTCAAGCCGGGTTTACGAAAGTAGTCTTCGTCGTGCGGGAGGAAATAGCAGACACGGTGAAAGAGAAGTTTTTGCCAAAACTAAAAGGCAAGGTGGAAGTGGAATTCGTTGTTCAATCATTGGATAAGTTTGTCGGGTCGCAATATCAAAATCCTGCAAGGACTAAACCCTGGGGCACAGGGCATGCTATGTTATGCGCACGAGATGTGATTCACGAACCTTTCGTAGCGATCAATGCCGACGATTTTTACGGTAAGGAATCTTTTGCGGCGATCGCTGATTTTTTTGCGAAGGACACGGAAGGTCATCACGCCATGGTTGGCTACACGTTGGAAAACGTATTATCAGAACACGGCAGCGTTTCGCGCGGATGCGGAGAACGCGACGAGGAGGGATTTTTAACATCTGTTGTAGAACGAACCAAGATTGTAAAGGAGAACGGAAAAATCATATCAAAAGAAAAAGAAGGAGACCGTGAACTAAGTCCGGATACGCCGACCTCTATGAATTTCTGGGGGTTTCAACCCAACATATTCGACTTTACGGCTGAACTATTTGACACTTTTCTGAAGAATAACCATGAAGAATTAAAGTCAGAATTCTATATTCCCATTATTGTTAATGAAATGGTCAAGGGAAACAAGGGAAAAGTAAAGATAATCTCTGGCAGCAATACCTGGTTTGGCGTAACGTATAAAGAGGACAAAGAGGAAGTCTCCAGACGGATTAAAGCGCTGGTGACTGCAGGTATATATCCCCAACAACTTTGGTAGGCTGTTTCTCCCTTATCGCAAGGCCCAAAGCCTGGGTATAAAATCTAAAATAAAAGGCGTTGTGGCGGTGCTGTGCGTTCCTATCAAAGGAATGAATGTTACGATGTTGGGTGAAGCGCCGTTGGAAAGCAATTCGTTATACGTGTCAAACGAATTTTCGTAAGGCACAGTGGTGTCGGAATCGCCGTGGTACATATACAGTAGTGTTTCAGGTATCCAATCTGTCAGACTATTCTCTGCAAAGGCATCTAGTAAATACGTGTACGCCGGATCGGTATTAATATTGCTAGAAAGACCCTCCTGTAAAAGATCAGTTATGTCGGTAGTAAGCTGGGCATTAATTTCCGAAGCGCCCGTCATTCCGTCGAAGAGTGTTGGAATTCTGCTTGCATAAGGTTCCTTAAACAAATCTGTAAGAATCGTGGTATAATCATACGTGAGCTGATATGCGCGTGCGAGGAAGGCAAGATAATAGGGGTCGTCATAAGTCTTGAGACCAAAGAAATACGCCTGCAAGCCGGTAATATCGTAACCGCCTGCGCCGGCAAACGATGCTATCAGTTCAAAACCATCGGGTTTACTTTCTTCCATTGCTTTGTGTGCAGCCATCGTAGCATACCCACCTTCAGAATAGCCAGCCAGAAAAAGCTTTGTATTGAATACAATATTTTTTTCTTCAGCCAGCTCACGTGCAGCTTTGAGCATGTCAACGATTGCTGACGCCGTAAATTCCGCTACATAATATGGATGCAGAATGGATGAGGAAGCCCCAAACCCAAGATAGTCCGGTACGACGCCAATAAACCCAGACGACGAAAGTGCCCCATATAGAAGTAAATTTGGATCCGATGGAGACAAGTTGGATGGGGCTTCATCCTGCAAGACGATGGTGCCATGTTGGAAGCTTAGCATGGCAACGGCAATTGTGGTCTTTGGCAATACCACCAATCCCGAGGCGGTTATATCTGATCCAAGGTATTTTGTCCTGTATGTTATTTTGAAGATATCTACATCATAGATGAATTCATCGGGCTCTAGGCCTAGCCCCGACAGTTGCGCTAACAACTTTATTTCCAACGACGATACCGTGTTCAACAGTGTAGCATCAACCAAATATGTTTCTCCGGCAGGAGGTGCTGGAGTAATGTCGCTGTCACTGCAGGAGGTAACAAGCAACAACAGCATAATTGCTGTACTCGTCAGGATGCATCTGAAGTTGTGGTACCGATGAATATGCCATTTCATCATCTTGACGTAATTTAGTAAGCGTTATCTGCTAATAAGTCAGGGCGATCCGATTAGTTTTTATTGCTCTGCAATTTCTCCATTTTAGTTTTTCCAAGCACTCATTTTAATTAACTTTCTTGAGTATAAATGCAATGAATATGAAATACACAAGTCTGTTGATTAACGGGGCTCTGCTAATATCGGTTTGTCTGTCGATTGATCTTTACGGGCAGCATGAAAGTATGGATTTGAAAGGTGCCTGGCAAAGAGGGCCCGAAGAAAATCGCATAGTTTGGATAAATTCAGAAAAGCATTTCTCCGCTGCTGTTTACAATAGTAAGGAAAATATATTTCTGGGGACGAGTGGAGGTACCTGGAAATTAGAAGGAAATACATTGGTGGAAGTCCATGAATTCAATACCATAGACCCTGATTTGATTGGTAAAGAGATAAGGAATGAAGTAAAGATGAGTCAGGGTAAGTTGGTCATCACTGAAAAAGATAAGGAAG
>JAOUDZ010000130.1 GCA_029858965.1 Cyclobacteriaceae bacterium | reverse complement strand
TACTTCCACATCAAATTTATTACCGGCCAATAGAATATCCTTCTTGCCATCATGATCAAAATCATTGATGATGATTCCATTTACTGTGGAAAGTTGGGCTTCTACAGGTAGTTTTCTAATACTGAAGTTATCTCCGTCATTGATCAACATCACACTTGAAAAAAGATAAGCCTTGAAATGCATGGCATTCTCGATGTCCTTTCCCAGAATGGTCTGTAAATCTGATTTTGCAAAAGAGAGAAACGTTGGAAATTTCTGACCAATAACGGGCATCTGTTGCGTTGTGCATTCCTTTCCACGGATGGGCACCAGCAGCGAGTCACCGTAATATCGTGCCAGAAAAATATCGTTGGTACCGTTTCTATCGAAGTCTTTGGCAAAAACCTGAAAGGGCTTGTCAACGCTTGCCGTAAATTTATAATTCTCACCCAAGTTACCGATAATCAGGTCCTGATCACCGTCACCATCCAGGTCATCCGCCACAACTTTATTCCACCATCCATGCGTGTTTTCCAGTCCATACTCCAGGGATACATCCATGAGTTTGCCTTCCTGGTATTCGAAAACTCTAACGGGCATCCATTCTCCCACTACTACCAGCTCGGATTTTCCATCCTTATTCAGGTCCACCCAAACAGCAGAATTTACCATGCCCACTTCATACAAGCCGGGGGAAATCGAAAGGGTTTTGTCAACTAACTTTCCATTTTCATTGATCAGCACATAACTCCGCGGAGATTTAGGATACGTTCCTGCCACCACCTGGCCACCACGGAATACATCCAGGTCGCCATCGCCATCAATATCATACGGCACAACGCACGAACCACTGCTGATGATCTTGGGTAGCACAGATTTCGTAAGATTTCCCTTTCCATCATTGAGGTAAAGTCTGTCCTGGTACTTTTCTGATCCTTCAGCAAATTCACTGCCACCGCTTACCACATACAGATCAAGGTCTCCGTCCTGATCCACATCAAATAATGCGGAGCCCATATCTTCATACACCTTATCACTTTCAAATACGGCACCTGACTTCCTTAGAAGTTTTCCGTTTTTCTGCACATACAAACTCCCCGGCTGACCTGCAGCTCCCCCTACAAAGAAGTCCTCCTCGCCGTCCTGGTCTACATCACCCGTGGTAATAAACGGACCGCTACGAGAAAACATGTGTGGCAACAGAATCTGTTCTTTATACTCGTTGAATTCATTTTCATGGTGTACAAACGGGGTGTTCAACAATTCCTTTGTCGATTCAGCAAATACTGTAGGTAGAAGGGGGGCACGCTTCGGTTCAGGTATGGATGAAGCATAGTTTACTTCAAGCAATTGATTTACATCGACCGAACCGATATGGCTTACTTTCCCGTCGTTCCAGGCCACTTTTACGCTGTCAATTTTCTTTTCCTTGCCTAATCCAAAATGAACTATTGGTTCAGTTGAAGAGAGATAACCCCGTACAGTTTTATTTTCGAAATACTGTAGTTGGGAATTATAGTATATAGTAACCTTGGCTCCTATTCCGAATGAGTTGCCTGCAGGCCCATTTAACTTCACTTTCAAATAATTATTCCCAGCCGGTGAGGTGTTCTCATAAACGAAAGCTTCATCATCAAGGTTGTTGATTACCAGATCGAGGTCTCCATCATTGTCGAGATCACCAACGGCTGCCCCGTTCGAAAAGCTAGGTTCGTTGAAACCCCATTGATCCGTGGCATTTTCAAATTGCAGATTCCCCTTATTCCTGAAGACATAATTCCTGACTTTGATGGGATTGTACACTTCAATGAAGTCCTTGAATCCTTTTTCCAGCATTTCCTGCGGTGACTGAAACTTGTTGCGATTATTTTGAATAAACATTCTGAGCTTATCCTGTACATCACCATCGAAGACATCGCGTCGGTACCCGTTCGCAACGAAGATGTCGCGGTTTCCGTCGTTATCAAAATCTGAAATAAGCGTAGACCAACTCCACTCCGATTTCGCTACGCCTGCCAACTGCGATATCTCACTGAAGAACCCGTTCCCCTGATTGAGATGCAGGGCATTGTGCATATACTGTTTGTGCATGCCGCTGTTTACAATGGCATAAAAACCTTCAACATCCATTGAAGGCATAGACACTTTCGATCGCTTATAATCTTCCGGGAGCATTTCGCTGACCATGATATCTTCCCACCCATCATTGTTGATATCTGCTATGTCTGTACCCATGGAATACATTGAGATATGATTTGTGGCTCGCTTTATTTGTTCTTTGAAGTTGCCATTCTTTTGATTGATGTACATGTAGTCGCTTTCCGCAAAATCGTTGGCTACAAAAATATCTGTATAGCCATCGTTATTTAAATCAGCGGTAACAAGACTTAAGGCATAGCCAAAATTATTTGTAATACCCGCCTGTACGCCGATTTCTCGAAACTTTCCCTTTTCATTGATGTATAACTTATCTCTGCTGTTGACGGGGGTAAGTTTTTTCTGGCTAACCATTTGCGTCAACGGAAGGTCAAACGAATCGGGACGGTTGGTGATGTAAACATCGAGATCGTTGTCATTGTCCATATCGAAAAAAGAGGCATGCAAAGAATAGCCCGATTCATCGAGTCCATACGCTTGTGCTTCTTCCTTAAACGTGAGATCGCCCTGGTTGATAAACAACAGATTTCTTAGCTGCGAATCCGTCTCCTGCCATCCGCCTTTGCATACATAAATATCCAGCAGCCCATCTTCGTTGAGGTCTATCATAGTTACACCGTTGTTCCACTTCCCGTTGCCCTGCACACCGGCCGATTCTGTGATGTCCCTGAACTTGAGATTACCTTCGTTGAGGTACAGTTTGTTCGGGACTTCATTGCCCGTAAAATAAATATCCGGAAGACCATCATTGTTGATGTCTCCAATACCCACTCCCGCGCCATTGTACACATAGGCAAATACGTCAAAGAAATTATTGAAGTTTTCCTCCACGTTATTTTGAAACGTAACCCCGCTGTGTGCAGAGGGCACGATTTTAAATACGGGTTGCACTGCAGCTTCGACAGCATCAACTTTCTTTGTTTGCTCACTGCATCCTAAAAGGATTGAAATCAACAGTAGCGCAGGATAATATGTACTTCTAGTTTTCATCTCGTGTAATGCTATTCCCTATTCCCCAACATGTTCCAAATATTTCCGCCACGCCGCACCAGCCACATTACGCCCCAACTTTAGCCCTTCAACATTGTCGGCTTGTATGTGGTATCCCCCTAGCACGCGAGACATTCCGGCCATGTTGGCTGTTTCCGTAAAGGTCGGAAAATTAATTACGACAGTATCACCAATATGCTTCGGTTCTGTGAGTATACCTGGAACGAGTTTTACCGCAGCACCAAATTCATCATTGTTCGTAAAGCGACGAAGCGTTTCTGCGCAAGCTCCACTGACAGTGCTATGGCCTGAAACATAGCTTGGGAACGGCGGACATAAGAATGTCTCAGGCGAATACGGTCTCCATTCTGTTCCCTTCACCTGGACCATCCCTTTTTCCGGCCCGCCCCATGCCTTGATCACCTGACTTTGGTAATAGTCGTGCACCAGGGCATAGGGCCTTGCATAATCATAAAACATTTTAGCATCCCAGGAAGCAATAAAAGCATCCATTGCTGCCATCTCAACCAGAAAGTACATTTTGACATCTTCATCCAGCGTATGGTGGTCGCGTACGGATACATCCTGCGCAAAAACAAACCAGTGACCCGCTTGTTGGACAGATTTAGGGCCATCGCGCATAAACTCTACCAGGGCTTTTTGTTCATTGGTAAGGTTGGCCTGTAAGTCAATTACTTCTTTCACTTCGTCTGCCAATTGTTTGGACCCAATGGCGGGTGGTGGCCCTGGCCTGAATTGATTGGGAGAATCCAGCGCTAGTGGCTTTATCTTCCACCAATGTGGCGTAAGGCATCCCGGCGCATATTTACCACCCTTTCCATCTGAAAAATATTTTGGTTGCCAGCGGCTCAAGTCGTTCAGGTTGTCCGCGTTATTCACGGGCGAGTAACCCGTGTAGTCAGAATAAGGTGTGCCATCAGAATTGGCTTCTTTCCCCCGCTGGTTTGCTCCATCGTCAAGCCTGGCTGCAATAACTGTCCTCGCTGCAAGGTTGCCTATCCCAATGGGCGACGAAGGATCCATAGAATTGTCGTTCGGATCTAATCCCATATTTATCATCTCCTTGCGCAGTAGTGTTGAATCTGAATAATAATACTCCAGCATAGCCCGATAGGCCGCGTAGCTGATGGCGATCTCCTTGTTTTTTAGGGTGCGTTCTTCCCTCGGCCGTCTTTCAACGGAAGTGAGATACATGGGTATGGCATGATCGTCGTAGCGACTCCACGCATCAAAAATGGAAACCCAGGTGAGTGCAAGTATTCTGGATGTAATCGTTGGCCTCGGTTTGAAATTCTCGGTATCATTTGCGGTACACGCCAGCGAAATTTTTCCCCATCTGTATGCGAGATTATTTTCTCCCGTAGGCTCGCCTATTCCTTTTTCATCTGTTCCTTTGCCCGAATTTGAGCAGGACTGGGTTAACAATAAAACGGTTAGCAATATGTACTGGCATGCTTTACTCATTTCCAAAAAATTCCGCCACAAATTCAATAATAGGTATGCAATAATTGACTGCCGTTACGTTACCATGGCAAGTTACAGGAATAACGCTTTCGATAAAAGCAAAGCGGGCCGGAGAGTATTCTCCGGCCCACCCTTTTATTGCATAAGATGAATATTAATTACAAGACGGTCCGCCAGGGTATCCACAATTCTGTTCGTAGCCCCCTGATGTTCTGTCAATTTGATTCTGTGGAATAGGTCTGTGGATATGGTGCGCATCGATGTTTGGCGCGCCAAGTGGATTGTACAGCTTCACTCTATCCACCAATGTACCAGTTCTGGCTAATGTGTACCATCTTTCCTGCTCAGCATCAAGTTCACGTGCTCGTTCCTCAAGCAGGAAATCCATCGTCACATCGCCTGGCGTGATCATCATAACCGCTTCCTTTCCAGGCCATGCAGCACGTACGCGCACCATATTGATGTCATCTGCTGCGTCCGTAGTGTTTCCTTGTTTGATCCGAGCTTCTGCACGCAGCAGATAAGTATCACCCAATCGCATAATAAACCAATCCCTTGAACCCCGTTCCCATTGGATAGCAGGTCTGCGTGGATCAATGAACTTGCCTATATGGCCGAATATTCGCTCCGTATACTCACTAGGCAAATACACAACGTAACGAGTTTGTAGCCTTTTTGTTGGAGTCCATTTCGCCTCTCTGCCAGGTCCAGGCATAAAGATAGCAGTGTCACCAACAGCCCATCTGGGCTGCCCAACAACTGCGGGTGACCCGTCGGCATTTTTGGCACCTGCATCGACATTTGCTTGTTCCCAAACTGGAATACTCTTAGGGTTATTGGAAATCCACACATGTTTGTAGGTAAGGTCATACCGGTTATCATTATCCCTGTTTGCTCCCCAAACGTCCAACAAATATTGTGTGGGTCTAAAACGTTTAAAAGGCCTGCCATTAGCAATATCCCTGATCATCCCCTTCTCCTTGTCATACTCCATCAGAAAATACAAGTGCGAACGATTTCCCTCAGTTCCATTAAGAATTTCATCTGTTCCATATTGCACAGAGAAAATAATTTCTTTGTTTTTATCATTATCCTGATCCCACAATTTCCCCATATCAGGTTCCAATGCAAAACTGTAGTCATCAATAACATTACCGAAGAGGCGTTCTGCTTCAGAGAAATCGTCTGCCTTAGCAAAGGTCTGATAGCCTCTTGTCAATTTGACTAACCCCAATAAATTTTCTGCAGCAGGCTTTGTCGCTCTTCCATAATCACTTTGCGAATCAGGAAGAGTGGCAATGGCAAACTCCAAATCTGGAACAATGGCCGTCTCATAAATTGTCTCCTGGGGAGTCTTGTTCGCCTCAACCTCTGCGCCAACTGTCTCTTCCAGCGTCAGGTGAACGTCTCCAAACTGACGGACAAGAACAAAATAGTAGTAAGCACGCAAAAACCGAACCTCAGCGAGCCGTTGCGAGAGTATGTCCGGATCTAATCCTTCAATAGCTTGCGAGCGATTTATTACCGCATTAGCCTGATTAATACCTCTGTACAATTCATCCCACATCTCTCTTATCTGGCTCGAAGCGGAATTTAATCCATTGTCATAGTAGTTGAAGGATTTGTGGCCACCATCAGCACCGTTTGTGTATGTGTCTGTACCGAAAATCGTTAACGAATGTGCCCGCTCGTTCGAGTGAATATACTTCAGGGAAGAGTAGGTAGCGTCCACAGCATCTTCCAAACCCGCAGGGGTAGTATAGTAACTGGACCCCGACACATCGGATACCAAATCCTCTTCGAGGAATTTGTCGCACGATTGTATATTAAAAGCCATAAGGGCTATTAATATAAATATAGATTTCATCTTAATGTTCATAGTCGTAATAGCTTAGAAAGTTAAATTAATACCACCCAGAAACAATTTGTTTGACGGTATATCGCCAGAACTAATTTCGTTGATAGATTCCGGGTCAAAGTCGGTATAGCTTGACCAAACTTTAGGATTTTGTGCTGAAACATATATTCTCAGGTTTGAAAGTCCCAGTTTCTCCGTAAGGCTGCTGGGGAAGTTATATCCTAATGTTATTGTCCTTAGCTTAACAAATCCTCCGTCTTCGTAGCGCACAGTTGAAATATAAGAAGGACTTTCCTGATTCAGGTTCGGTCTTGGATAACTATTAGTCGGGTTGTCAATCGTCCAGTAATCTACATTCAAATTGTTATAACGCGACTGCATAGTGGCCTGATCGGAATTGAAACGACTGTCCAATGTATAACCAAGGCGATAATAGAGGAAGAATGAAAAATCAAACCCTTTATACGCGAAACGGTTGTTTAATCCACCATACACGGACGGAATATCGCTTCCTATAATTACGCGATCATCAGGAGTAAATAGTCCGTCGCCATTTGCATCTGCTAATTTAATTTCGCCTGGAAATGCACCCATAAAGGCAGCGGCTTGATCCTTTTCAGCTACTTGCCAGATTCCGACTTTTTTATAATCATAAAATACCCGGATTGGCTGACCGATGAACCATGAATTCCCTACGTCATCAGTCTTGTTACCATCAGGATCGCGTTGGGCCAAATCCACAATTTCCTCTTTGTAGTGTGCCAGGTTAAAATCCGCATCCCATTTGAAGCCACCTGGAGAATCGACGATATTTGCGCTCAGCGTAAGCTCCATACCCTTTGTCCGGGTTGCTCCAATGTTAGATAAAATTAAATCGTATCCGCTCGACGCAGGAAGGGCACGTCTCAAAAGCAAATCAGTAGTGTTTGTTACATAGTAGTCAAACGTACCACTTAACCTCCCGTCGAACAATCCAAAATCAACTCCAACGTCTACAGTTGCTGACTTTTCCCAGGTAAGGTCCGGATTTGGAATTTCATTGAGTTTGAACCCCGCGGCATTAGCCTCATCCCATGAATACACAGACTTACTAAGACGACCTGCTGTTTGATAAGGGTCGATTGAAGTGTTTCCTACAACACCATACGATCCCCTAATCTTCAAATCGCTCAAAAAATTAATGTTCGCCATGAAGGGTTCATCAACAACCCTCCAACCCGCAGATAATCCAGGGAAGTTAGTCCATTTATTACCTGGAGCAAGCCGGGATGAACCATCCGCACGCAGAGTTGCTTGCAGTAAATACTTTCCGTTAAATGTATAGTTGATCCTACCCATAAAAGAAGCAAGACTATATTTTTCAAACCGGCTATTGATGAAGTTTATCGTAGAAGCCGTTCCTATATTGTACCACTTCTGGCTTTCGTAGGGAAGTCCAGATACCGAGGTAATATGATTCTCATAGTTGTTCGCAGATGTACTCTGAAGGAATGTAAGTCCGATATTATGTTTCCCACCAATAAGCTTATTATAGGTAATAAGATTTTCCATGGTATAGCCAACATTTGCTTCATTCAAATAAGTTGCAGCTGGATCACCATTTTTTTGCGGGTTTGTAAAACGCCCTAAAAAGATACCACGGGTATTGTATCGTAGGTCAGTTCCGATCAAAAACTTATATTTTAGGCCTTCGATGATTTCTGCCTCAACGTAGGCGGAAGAGAAAATCCGATCTACTTTTTCTTCATCAATACGTTTCCCAGGAACCAACTCGCTGAGTGGATTGGAGCGTATTCCATCTGAAATCGGGAGGAATATAATATTTCCCTGACCATCGTAGGGCAGGCCGAGCGGGGTCTGATTCACCGCCTCTGACATTACGCTTCCAGATCCGTTGTTCTTAATGGAATGGGTAAGTTGATTAGACATGCCTACTTTTATCCGCTTGCTAACCTGATGGTCTAAGTTTATCCGCGCAGTTAGCTTTGTAAAATCCATTCCGTCAATCGTGCCATCCTCATTGAAATATCCAATAGCTATATTAAACTGTGTCTTTTCATTTCCGCCATTGGCACTTACCTGATGGTTGCTCTGGCTTCCGTTATGGAATATCAAATCCTGCCAATCAGTTGAAAGGCCATTGGTCGCAGAATTTAGTTCTACAGGGTCTTCAAAGACATTAGCGTCAGGTTGGATGGTTCCCTCCCATGCAGTTCTTCCTGTTACGCCAAGTGGGGAAAGCCGTTTGGCCTCTCTTTTCATATCAGCGAATTGTGCCCCATTCATCATGGGAAATTTGCTGAAAGGTTGCGATACGCCATAAGATCCGTTATAAGATATGGTGGTTTTACCAGATTTGCCCCGCTTGGTGGTGATCAATACCACACCATTTGCACCCCTTGAACCATAAATAGCGGTGGCCGCAGCATCCTTCAATACTTCAATAGACGCAATGTCGTTGGGGTTAAAATCATTTAGTGGGTTACTCCCCGAATTTGAAATTCCTCCGTCCGTACCGGTGCTCGTGTTTGAAGTCATTGGCACACCATCAATAACAAACAATGGGTCATTGGACGCATTAATGGATCTACGTCCACGAACAGTGACCGTAGGCGTTGATCCTGGACGTCCGTTTGATTGAAGCACATCAACACCTGCAATTTGTCCTTTCATACTTTCCAATGCATTGGTAGTAGAAACTTTGGAGATTGCATCTGCATTGATCGAGGATATGGATGCGGTGACATCTCGCTTTTCCTGCGTTCCGTATCCTACAACCACAACCTCACTTAAGGCCGTGACATCTGAGACGAGGGTAACATCAATCGTGCTTCTGCCACTGATTGCCTGTTCCTGGGTCGAAAACCCAATGAACGAATATACCAGTGTGCCATCCGTAAAGCCGCTAGGCAGGCTTAGCACATACCGACCCTCAGCATCTGAAGTCGTTCCATTGGAAGTACCTTTGATGATGATGTTGACTCCAGGTATCCCTGCGCCGGCATCGTCAACAATCCTTCCTCTGATAGCATCTGCCTGGAAAAACAGGGGAGCTGAATTCAGTAAACTCGCACTTTCTTTCCCTTCAAAAGAATCCTTCGCAGCGAAGGAGGGAGTACAAATGAGTAGTATCCATAACATGGATAACCCTGTTAGCGTAAAGTTTTTTTGCATAGATTTTATGGTTAGTCATTCTTCTTAAGACGTAAGAACAAACGTTGTACCTTACAATAAAAAGGGTTTTTATCGAAAAATCCTCCTTTCATGCCCAGAAATTCGATGAAAAGCGTGAAAATGCAGCTATTTAAGCACCTTTTGAGGAACGGCTGTCTACAAAGTGTCACAGCGGGACCCCAAAGTTTAACAAAAGGTTTATTGACCCCTTTGTGCTGTTTGCGGAATGGATTTCTACAGACTAATAGTTCGTCTTGGCAAAATCAGCTGCCTGCTGATTGATCTCCGTGTTCTGAAGTGTACTTCCCGAATGAACAATTATACGATACCTAAAAGCAGCCTTTTGGCCTTCTTTTAACACAAGGTTCAATTCCTCTTTTCCTTTACTGAACACCTGCTGCCCTAAAGGGTTGGCAGCAAATAGCCCATATCCCCTGGCATGCCAGTAAGTAGGGTATCCCGGATTTTTTGGATGATCGATGATCGCAATGGAAATCGTTTCTCCATCTTTTGTGCCATTCAGGACCGCCCAGCGGGATCGCGTGCTCCACACATCGTCACCGCGTATGCCTTCCTCATTTATATACATCCCCGTCACATCGGAACCAGACGGGGGTACCGTCGTCACCTCCCCGTGTGCATCTACATATTTGCCTGATTCTTTGGAGGGTAATTCCAGTTGACGGGCAACCCGAATCGCGATCATCCCATCTTTTACATCCTTAAATACAACCTCATCCATTTTAGCCTCCAGGGTGCTTACCCTGTCGATGATGAAATCATTGCCCTTCTTGGTAAACACAAAATAAGTCGTCTCCTCCAATAATATGTTTCCCGCCTGGTCGACCCAATTGCTAAGCGTTTTTAAAGAAGCCTTATCCTTTTTACTCTCAGATGAAAGAATCTTTTGGTGTTTGATGGACCCATAATGCGGTTTCTTTTCTGGTGATATTGCATCGCTGTTATTCCAAAAGTCAAGTCCATTCACACTCTCGTAGTTCAACCACAACCCAACGTGGTGCGGATGATCTGTCCGCTCTCCCGGACGCGGCGCTATGGGATATCCACGCGTTACGGTTACACCGGATACTGTTTTGATCGGAAACAAAACAGGTTTCTCCGTGGAGTCGAAATAACAATAG
Source organism: Cyclobacteriaceae bacterium (assembly GCA_029858965.1). Taxonomy (GTDB): domain Bacteria; phylum Bacteroidota; class Bacteroidia; order Cytophagales; family Cyclobacteriaceae; genus Chryseolinea. The sequence continues at coordinate 1,103 of JAOUDZ010000130.1, read as the reverse complement.
GCTGTCAAAAGTTTTCCATCATAGCGGACTTCCACCTTCTTATGTGCGGGCGCATCCACCAGGGAAAATCCTTTCTGTGCTTGCACGGTAAAGGCAGACAAACAAAAAATCAACAGGGAAAAAATCACGCCGGGGTTTCTCATCATATTATTGCGGTGTTTCTAGTATGTAAATGGCTTATCGCCGGCCATTACTTCTTGTTTGGCTTCGTCGAAGGTAACCTTTGTTCCGGTTCGTGCTGCCGCGTTGGCCATTATTACGGCGATCGCGTGCGAATACCCTGCTTCTACCGGTGCATGGGTTTCCTTGCGGCTCCGCACACACTCCATCCAATTCAGCATATGATTGGACGTTAGGACATCACCCCCCGTATTGGCTGAAGTCTCCACTTTTTCGTCGACTTTCTTCAGACTCATTTCCGGCAACAAACTCGCCTGCATATCCATGGCTTTTGCATGACGCTCCGTTAGCCCGCCAAATGGAGATACCATATTCGTATCCAGATTGAGTTCGCCTCCCTTGGAATAGTAAAGTTCAGTAGGCGCGTCTTCGCCGTTGGCCATGCGGGAAGCAAAAGTCACCTGAAAGCCTTTATTTGGATCGTTGACCGGTCCGTAATCAAATACCGCGGTGATCGTATCCCAATTCTCGCGACCATCCTTCCAGGTATAGATTCCGCCGTTGGCAACGCAACTGCGCGGGTGTTTTAATCCTGAAAACCAATGCACCGTATCGATCTGGTGACTCATCCATTGACCTGGTAATCCTGAGGAATAAGGCCAGAACAGACGGAATTCCAAATGTTTTCTGGCGTCAAAGGGGACTACCGGGCGGTTCAGGAGGTAACGCTTCCAATCTGTATCCGCTTCTTTCATGAGGGCTACATCTTTCAGTCTTCTCCAGCGACCTGGCTGGTTTACATTCCAGGTCAGCTGCACCATGTTGATGTCACCAAATTTTCCGTCTGCTATGTATTTCGCAGCTTCATGGTAGTTGGTACCACTTCTTCGCTGGGAGCCAATCTGTATGATCTTTTTCGATTCCTTTATTGCCTTGAGGGCTGCGCGGGCATCTGCCATGGTTTCCGCAAATGGCTTTTCTAT
>JAOUDZ010000216.1 GCA_029858965.1 Cyclobacteriaceae bacterium | reverse complement strand
ATCATGCAAAACCATGCTGTGCGAACCTCCTGTACTAATTACCTGTTTTTCCCAGGCATCGCTACCTTCATTATAAAATACAGCAACCTCATCCGGATCCGCCCCCTGCTGCATCTCCGCGATTATTATGTCCATATTGCCGTCTGCATTTAAGTCAGCGGCACGAATGGAATGCACAATTGTTTCGACAGTATCGGCCACAATGTGTTCTTTCCATATCCCCGCAGGATCAGTCGGTGCCTCAAACCATGAAATATGATAAAAACTGCCTGCAAGCTCAGCCGGAGAGTACAAAATATCGGGTAAGCCATCTTTGTTCATGTCGACCACTTCAATAAACGTATTCGGCCACGTCCAGGTGTCCGTGAACTTATGTTCAATCCAGTCTTCTCTGTTTCCCCTGTTTTCAAACCAGTATCCATTTGTGACGATATCCATCTTTTGATCGTGATTAAGATCTGCCATTTTCAAACCCTCACCATCGCTGATTTCTCTTTGATACTTTATCCAGTTTCCATATGCGTCTTGATAATAAAAGAAAAGTGTATGGCCGCCATCACCCCCAAATGCCCCTTGATTTCTTGCAATTACATCCAGTAATCCATCGTTATCAAAATCATCCACTTCCACATCATGTGCATCAATCGAATCGATTAAGTGTACGGTCCAATCCGGTCCGGATAACCAAACGATGGCCTGATGCGTAACCACGACAACGTCCGCGATGTTATTCCTATCCATATCACAGACTTTCGCACTTGTGGATACATGCAATGAAGCGTCGATGATTTGTTTCTTCCAATCGGGACCCAGGTAAGCAACCAGGCCACCATCCGCATTTCCACCTACTAAAATGTCGGTTTTACCATCATTGTTTATATCGCCAATCGTCTTCATCCAGAGCTGATCGGGTGCTGCGGCATCAATAATTATTTCATGGAAGTAGGTATCCACCTTTCCACAGCCGGTGGCAATAACGCCCAAAGCTATTATTGCAATTGTAAAATGTAAATTCATCCAAAAAGGGTTGTTAGGGAATCGCACCTGTTTGGTTGCGAAACCATTGACCGGTAATCAGTTTAATTTGTAACACTTTATCTCGACAGGACTCGAGCGGTAATACACATAGTTATAGATCTCATCTATATCGTATTCAGGTTCCTTTTCATTTTTTATCTCAATTGCATTTAAAGATTCACCATTCGCTTTACTAACTTGCATCAGTTGATTTCCTTGTTTGTCCGGTTTGGTCATCATCATCACAAAATCGGGAGTAGCCCGCGATGCTTTGTAGCGCGCATTGAATTGGTTCATCGCACCTGCAGAGTAGGCAAATCCAGCTTCACTTAACTCGCCGAATCCTGAAGACAATTCCTTACTTACGGCCTTACCCGCCTGGTCGGTAGATTCATGCTCAGCCTGCGCAAAAGCCGCAGCATAAGTACCTGCAACTGCACCAATATATGCTGCGCGAACAGCCTGCGCTGCAAGCAGTGCGCGCATAACAGCCGGTTCCCGCGGTGCCGGGTAATATTTAAAATATTTAACCAACCCATCGAACCCGACCTTCAAAATGTTTTGTTCAGAACTCATGATAACGCCATCAGATACGACATCAATAGCGGCCGGTATTTCTTTACCCTCAAATTCTATTTTTGCCGTTGTTATTTTTTTGTTCGTTCCGGCTTGCTTATCGATTACGTACAAAGCTTTCTCTTTTGGAGAATAAACGTACAAATTGTTTGTCCCGCCATCACCAGTAGGAAAAGCTCTGACTTTATCGCTATTGAACGGATTCCCCGCTTCGATGGAGGATGGCCATCGCAAAGTGCCAGTGCCGATGTCGAGTATATTTACCTCTTTTGTCGTAATGAATAGCAGTCCTGTAGGTATAAGCTCAGTCCGAATGAGGTCGCCTTTAAGCTTCACAGATTTTTCATATTTAAGTGTACCGGTCTGGGGATCCAGAATATTCAGGTAATACTCCTCCGCCTTATTATTCCAGGCATTATCAAAAGCGGTCGTAATAAGAATCCCAATATCCATCACGATGTGATTTACTACACTTCCTTCAGCCTTAATTCCTTTTCCTTTCTTACCCCATACTGTTGCTCCGGTGCTGTAGTCCACTAAGTTAATCGTGGGCTTCTGACTTGAACGAGGGCAAATGATGAGCCCCTTTTCATAGGGTATGATTTGATTTAACAAATCACTCTCCCTTGCAGGCTGCTTCCATACAGGTGCTCCGGTATTTACGTCAAAAGCATAGTAGAGATTGTAGTAAAATTTTTGAGGCGTATTCTGATTGCTGCCCGATGTCGTAGTGAAGCCTGAACCACTCGATGATTCTATATCCGTACCGATGTATACTATCCCTTTTTGATACTGAGAAAAAATAATTTGACCATTTTTTGAAGGTTCAATTGCATTTTTCCAGACTACTTCTCCATTCGAAGAGTTAATCCGAATCACATAATTAGGGTGCGTAAGCAATAAACTGCTTTGATCCAACTCAAACGGTTCGCTTGTGAGCGGTTGTAAACTACTCAATTCATTGCCCAGTGCTTGTAGCTTACCCAGAAAACCTTTACCTGCACTTTCGGATTTAAATAAATCATCATTGGCCCATACTTGCTCACCAGAAGCAATATCATACATAAACAGCGACGCCACCAGGTTTTCTGGTCGCATGCCAATCACCAGTAGTTTTCCCGCTGCCGGGAGAACATGACGGCTGATAACTCCAATACCTTCCTTTTGAGAGTCAAATAATACTTTTCCCGTTGCTACTTCAATGATAGCCTGCATAGGAATCGTTGCGCTCTTGTCTGTTACATAGGCAATTGTTGCAAATTCAGTTCCCGTTACTTCTGCAAAGTTTGCCGGATTTAGGGAAGGAAAACTTCTGTTCTCCCATACAATCTTTCCATC
>JAOUDZ010000129.1 GCA_029858965.1 Cyclobacteriaceae bacterium | reverse complement strand
CGGATTGGTATTCACCTGGGTGAGGTGGTCTTTGAAAACGATGATGTGTTTGGTGATGGCGTTAATATCGCCTCGCGAATTGAATCCCTGGGTATTGCAGGTTCCGTACTACTATCCAAAGCCGTTCGTGATCAAGTAAAAAACAATTCAGATTTCCAACTTGATTCATTGGGCAGTTTTGATTTCAAAAATGTATCGGAGCCAATGGAAGTATTTGCCCTGGCAAACCCCGGCTTTGCGGTGCCCAGGCGCGAAGAGATGCAAGGCAAACTCAAACTTCCTCATAAGAAATCGAACACGCTGAAATGGATAATCCTGGCGGCATTTATTATAGTTGTTTCTTTTGCCGTTTGGTTTCTTAAGGGACAAATGAAAGACTCAGGTGAGACCGGTGATCAGTCCATTGCCGTGTTGGCTTTCGTAGATATGAGTCAGGGGAAAGACCAGGAATATTTCAGCGATGGATTAAGTGAAAACACACTTGATCTTTTAGCCAAGGTACCGGGGCTAAAAGTTATCGGGCGAACTTCTTCCTTTTCTTTTAAGGGCAAGAACGAAGACTTAAGAGTAATTGGTGAAAAGTTGGGCGCAGCGAATATATTAGAAGGCAGTGTACAGACGGATGGCAATACGGTTCGTATTACTGCCCAGCTCATAAGAGCAGCTGACGGCATACATCTATGGAGTGGAAAATTTGACCGGGAATTAAAAGATATCTTTGCTATTCAGGACGAGATATCGTTGGCCATATTAAAGGCGGTCAAAGTTGAATTAGTAGGTGGGGAAAAAGATGCCGTATTAAAGAAGTACACCGATAATGTGGAAGCTTACCAACTGTATCTCCAGGGTCGTTTTCACCTCAACAAATTCAATCCCAATGATTTTATCAAAGCCATTGAATATTTTGATAAAGCCATTGCTATCGACCCGGCCTATGCCATCGCTTATGCCGACAAAGCATTTTGTTATATGAATTTGAGAGATTTTGGGTGGATGCCCTCGGAAAAAAGCATGCCGCAGGCCATAGAAGCAGCGCAACGAGCGATGCAACTGGACGATCAAATAGCCGAAAGTCAGCTTGCTGTGGGCAGGATAAAGTTGCACTGGGAATGGAACATCCAAGAAGCCATGAAAAACTTTGAAAACGCGCTGGATATCAATCCCAATAGTGCTGACGCGCATGTGCAATTGGGTTTTTGCGAGGTCTTATTGGGTCATTATAAAGAAGGTATGAACCATGCGAATATGGCACAAAACCTGGATCCCATTTCCATTTTGAACATGACGTACATATCGAGCATAGTTTGGACAGTGGGTGACTATGCGCTATTGTTGGAGAAGGGGAAAGAAATAATTCAACTTGCACCTAATTTTTTTACGGGGCATTTGTGGGCCGGAGCGGCTTACCAAATGTTGGGGAGGTCAGATGAAGCCCTTATTGAATTTAAACTTGCGGCAAAGCTAGACCCCACGGTTTCCTCGCTAAGTAGTTTGGGAAAAGCATATGCATTACAAGGAGAAAAAGAGCAGGCCAGACAAATCATCGAAGAGATGAAGGATGCGGGCGCAGAAATCTATGACAACTACAATCTGGGACTGGTTTATGGATCTATCGGAGAAAGTGATTCTGCCTTTTACCATTTAAATAAAGCGATCGAGGATAAGCAAGGAACTATCCTGTGGCTAAAAAATAACTTATCGGTTTTCACAAAACTTTCGGATGATCCTCGCGCCGTCGCACTCTATAAAAAAATTGGTATCCCCTACCCGTAAGTAGTGTGCGTTTTTCAGGTAGCCTGGAAAAAAATGCCAAGCATATCAATCGACCGTTTTCTTATTCGCTCAGAGCAACGTAGGGTCAGACCGCAGAGATAAGGGCGCAGTCTTTCCTAATCTTTCACCTGAATTGATCTGCAAAACTGCCGTTTGTAAATAATTTGAGTAAATTCCATTCGTAATGCCCCAATCCCGCCAGCTCGCTGCCATCATGCCTGTCCGTCCGAAGTACAACGAAGGCGGATTCACCGACATTATTAATTATGTCTTAAATTGTACTCATGTCAAATAGGCAATTAGCTGCTATCATGTTTACCGACATTGTCGGTTACACCGCCTTAATGGGAGATGATGATCAAAAGGCATTTGGCATTCTGAAGGAAAATAGAGAACTACAAAAACCAATCATTGAACAATTCAATGGTCGTTGGATAAAGGAACTGGGTGATGGGGTGATGGCAAGCTTTGATACAGTGGCCGATGCCGTGTACGCCGCCATAAAAATTCAGGAAAGCAACGCCACGAAAGAATTTCAACTTAGAATTGGCATTCACCTTGGCGACGTCCTTTTTGAAAATGATGACGTCTTTGGCGATGGCGTCAATATTGCCGCACGCATCCAGTCGGCCGCCAGTCCCGGTTCTATTTTTATTTCAGAAGCCGTCAATCATAGCATTTCCAACAAAAAAGACATTAAGACCCAGTTTGTAAAGGAAGAGATCCTGAAGAACGTAAGTCAACCTGTGAGAATGTACCAGGTAATGTTTATTGGAAGCAGCCCCATCGTTCAGACACCACCCACGCGCATGGCGTCGGGACGCACAAGTTCCAACCTAAGAAATCACAAGCCATTAATCGCAATTGCTTCATCCATATTGCTACTTGCCATTGTTGCCTTCTTTCTTTACACAAAATTAGGTGCACCAACCAAACCACCCGAGCCGGAAAAATCCATTGCCGTCCTACCCTTTGTCAATATGTCGGACGATGCCGAACAGGAATACTTTTCCGACGGGCTAAGTGAGGAGCTCCTCAACCTATTGGCTAAAACCCCTAAACTAAAAGTAATCGGACGCACATCATCTTTTGCTTTCAAAGGCAAAAATGAAGATATGCGCGAGATCGGGAAAAAGCTTGGCGTCGCCTACTTACTGGAAGGCAGTGTAAGAAGGTCTGGTGACATATTGCGCATCACGGCGCAGCTTATTAATGTCGCCGATGGCTACCATATCTACTCAGAAAAGTTTGATCGAAAACTGGAGGATATATTTGCCATCCAGGATGAAATTTCTCAGGCCATTCTGGATGCCATAAAAATCGAATTATTTGCTTCCGAAAAAGAAGCAGTCTTTAAGAGGTACACCGATAACGTGGAGGCTTATCAGTTGTATCTCCAGGGGCGTTTTTATTACAACAAATTTTCGCCCGATGACTTTATAAAAGCCATTGAATATTTTGAGGCGGCAATTGCTGTTGATTCAACCTATGCCATCGCATACGCTGGCAAGTCCTTTTGTTATATGAATTTATGGTCCTGGAATTGGTTGCCTCCTGAAAAGAGCTTGCCACAGGCGTTAAAGGCAGCGCAGCAAGCTCTTCAGCTGGACGGTGAGATCGCAGAAAGTCACCTCGCCGTCGGCCGGGTAAAGTTGCACTATGAATTGAACATAGGCGAAGCATTAGTCGAATACAAAAAAGCAATCGCCATTAACCCCAATAGCGCGGAGTGTCATGTGCAATTAAGTTTCTGTGCGGTCCTCATGGGCAATAATGAGGAAGCCATGAAGCAGGTCAAAATCGCGGAAAACCTGGATCCTTTCTCACCCCTCAACCTCGCTTATTTAGAAGTTACAGCGTTTTCTGCTCGTGATTCCGACAAAGTATTAGCGTTAGCGAAAAGATTAATTGACCTGGAGCCAAATTTCTTCTTCGGTTATGAGGCAATGGGAGACTATTTTTTCTTGTTGAAGAATTACAAAGAAGCAATTCATGAATATGAATTGGCGTTGGCGTTGAATTATAGCACGTACAATTTATCAGCGCTCGGAATCACCTATGGATTGATGGGGGAAAAATTGAAGGCCAGGGAAATAATTGAAAAAATGAAAAAAACACCGGAGGCCGAATTCGAGGGAGACAATACGAATTTTGGTAATGTATATGCAGGAATGGGAGAATTGGATACTGCATTTCAATATTATGACAAAGCCATCGAAAGCCATGAAAGCTTCATGCTGTGGATTAAGACCGCGGTTATTGTATATATCCCAGAACTTAAGAAAGACCCGAGAACCAATAAACTCTTGGAAAAAATAGGGGTGCCACCGCTGTAACCGCAAAAAAGATGAAAACACTTTTGTTCTCAATCCTGTAATATTGTAGCTAATGTCACAATCCCGCCAGCTCGCTGCCATCATGCCTGTCCGCCCGAAGTGCAACGAGGGCGGACCCGCCTGCCGGCAGGTTTACCTACATTGGTAAATTTGCCATAAATTACACCCATGACAAATAGGCAACTAGCAGCAATCATGTTTACAGACATCGTGGGTTACACCGCCTTGATGGGAAGTGATGACAAAAAGGCGCTGGCTATTCTTAAAAAGAACAGAACATTGCAAAAGCCTATTATCGAAGAATTTAATGGGCGATGGATAAAAGAACTCGGTGACGGGGTGATGGCCAGTTTTGGCACCGCAGCAGATGCTGTATATGCTGCTGTAAAAATCCAGGAAACATGCAATGCCTCAAAAGAATTTCAATTGAAAATAGGCATTCACCTTGGCGATGTGCTTTTTGAAAATGATGATGTGTTTGGTGATGGGGTTAACATTGCTGCGCGGATTCAGGCAGCTGCAGCTCCCGGTTGCATTTTTATTTCAGAAACTGTTCATCATAATATTTCCAACAAAAGCGAAATCAAGTCGCAGTTTGTAAAAGAGGAGAAGCTAAAGAATGTAAGCCAACCGGTGAGAATGTACCAGGTGCTATTTGCGGGTAGCGAAATAATAGCTCCTGAAACGCCTGCTACAGTTGTTATAGAAAACAGTATTGCCGTGCTGCCCTTCGCCAATATGAGCAGTGATCCGGAGCAAGAGTATTTCAGCGATGGTATCAGCGAAGAAATTATCAATATGTTGGCGCAGGTGCCGGAATTGAAAGTGATTGGACGGACTTCTTCGTTTGCTTTCAAAGGGAAAAACCTGGATTTGAAAATCATTGGCGAACAACTGAAAGTGACTCACTTACTGGAGGGAAGCGTAAGAAAATCAGGAAGCAAATTGCGTGTGACTGCCCAACTTATTAGTGTAGCGGATGGGTTTCACCTATATTCTGAAAAATTTGACAGGGAACTGGAGGATGTTTTTGCCATCCAGGATGAACTCTCCCTTGCCATTCTGAATGCCATCAAAATCAAATTATTTGGAATAAATAAAGAAGCTGTTTTAAAGAAATACACGGAGAATGTGGAGGCATACGAACTGTATCTCCAGGGTCGTTTTCACATGAATAAATTCACACCGGATGGATTTTTCAAGGCCATTGAATACTTTGATGCCGCCATCGCTATTGACTCCACCTATGCATTGGCTTTTGCCGATAAAGCATTTTGTTACATGAACCTGCAGGCATTCGGTTGGCAAACCGGGGAAAGGATAACTTCACAGGCAGTAGAAGGTGCCCAGCAGGCAATTCAATTGGATGATAAAATTGCTGAAAGCCAGTTGGCAATAGGACGCATCAAACTCCATTGGGATTGGAAAATAAGTGAAGCCAAGAAAAATTTCGAAAACGCATTAGCCATCAATCCCAATAATGCACAGGCACATATACAACTCGGATTTTGCAATATGTATTTGGGCAACGATGAAACTGCAATTGAGCATGCCCGAATTGGCGAACGCCTAGATCCGTTCTCGTTGCTTAATCGTTTTTATATAGGAGGGATTCAGACATATACTCAGCACTTTGATGAGATGTTAAAAAACGGGAACAAAATGATTGATTTGGAACCCAACTTCCCCGGTGGCTATTTGATTTATGGGGCCGCACTGGCTAATAAAGGATTAGTCAAAGAAGCAATTCTAGAATATGAAAAGGCAGTAAAACTACAAAATAGTACCTATAGCCTCTCGCATCTTGGATGTATTTATGGCATAATGGGAGAAAAGGCGAAAGCTATGGAAGTGATTGAACAAATGAAAAGTATTGGTGAAACAGGACAGGGTGGATTCCATCTTTTTGGCAATGTTTATGCCTCAATCAAAGATTTAGATTCTGCATTTGCCTATTATGATAAAGCGGTAGAAGGCAGGGAATCGTTTATGTTACTTATCAAAATGTTGGTAAGGGATGTACCGGAATTTTGGAAAGATCCCAGGGCCGGATTGCTTCTGCAAAAAATAGGTCTCCCAAATAACTAGATGGCCTGCCTTCAATGGCTATATCTTTAAAGATAGATTTATTTCCTTTCTTTAGTGTTTTCAGATTTACTGAACTAAGGCAGATTTAGAGTATCTTGACCTTGCATGCCCCAATCCCGCCAACTTGCCGCCATTATGTTTACCGATATTGTCGGGTATACGGCATTGATGGGCAGTGATGATAAAAAGGCATTTTCATTTCTGAAAAAGAACCGGGAAATCCAGAAACCTGTAATTGAAGAATGTAATGGTCGTTGGATCAAAGAAATGGGAGATGGTGTCATGGCCAGTTTTAGTCTTGTGTCGGATGCAGTCCATGCAGCCATTAAAATCATGGTGGCCTGCAATGCTGCCAATGAATACCAGCTTTGTATAGGAATACACCTGGCAGAAGTCGTCTTTGAAAATGATGATGTTTTTGGTGATGGGGTCAACATTGCAGCTCGTATTCAGTCTGCTGCAGGTCCCGGATGCATTTTTATTTCAGAAACAGTTCATCATAATATTGCCAACAAAAGCGAAATCAAGTCGCAGTTTGTAAAAGAAGAAAAACTAAAGAATGTAAGTCAGCCGGTGCGGATGTATCAGGTGCTGTTTGCCGACAGCGAAATCCTGGTGCCGGAAAAGGCTGCACCCGCTGTCATTGAAAACAGGATTGCGGTATTGCCTTTTGTAAATATGAGCAGTGATCCTGAACAAGAATTTTTCAGCGATGGGATCAGCGAAGAGATCATCAACATGCTGGCGCAGGTGTCGGATTTAAAAGTTATAGCCAGAACTTCCTGTTTTGCTTTCAAAGGAAAAAACTTGGATGTAAAATTCATTGGCGAGCAATTGAAAGTAAGCCATGTCCTGGAAGGCAGTGTCCGGAAATCAGGAAACAAATTACGCATCACCGCTCAGCTCATTAAAGTTTCAGATGGATTCCATCTCTATTCTGAAAAGTTTGACAGGATGCTGGAAGATATCTTTGATGTTCAGGACGAGATTTCTTTGGCCATTCTGGATGCCATTAAATCAAAAATATTACCCACGGAAAAGGAGGCAGTATTAAAGAAGTACACTGACAACCTGGAAGCTTATGATGCCTATCTGAAAGGTCGTTTTCATGTTAATAATTTTTCACTTGATGAATTATTGAAAGCCATCGGATATTTCGATGCAGCCATTGCCATTGATCCCAACTATGCGATAGCACATGCCTCAAGAGCCTTCTCTTATATGGTTATACATGATTTCAAATGGTTACCTTCTGAAAAATCAAAGCCTCAAGTACTTGAATCCGCATTTAAATCCCTTGAATTGGATGATCAGATTGCTGAGAGTCATATAGCCGTGGGGCGTATAAAGTTGCACTGGGAATGGAAGATAAAGGAGGCACTTGAACTATTCCGGAAAGCAATCAAAATCAATCCAAACAGTGCCGAGTGTCATGTTCAAATTGGATTATGTTTGGCCTTGCTGGGTCACGATAAGGAAGCCATGGATCATTCCGATAAAGCCCTGAATATTGATCCTTTTTCCATAATGAATATCTGGTTTGCATCTCCTGTTTCTTTTTATGCTGGTGATTTCGAAAAAGTTTTAGCTAATAGTAAGCGGATGATCTCGATGGCTCCAAACTTTTTTTCCGGGTATATGATTGCCGGATTAGGTTACATGGGATTGAAAAGGTATGATGAAGCAATAGAAGCATTTGAGACCATGTTAAAACTGGCTCCTGGAACATACACTTATGGTATTTTGGGGACCGCATACGGTATGAACGGAGAAAAATCCAAAGCCAGGGATGTGATAGAAAAAATGAAAGGATTTGATGGGGTTGGATTAGCCGGGAATCACTCCATTGGCGATGTCTATGCTTCTTTTGGAGAATGGGATAACGCCTTTCACTATTACAAAAGGTCTGTGGATATCCGTGAAGGGGCTTTCATGTTGTGGGTAAAAAGGCTTAATCAATTATGGTATCCGGAAATGGTAAATGACCCGAGGGCTATAGCTTTATATAAACGAATTGGGTTACCGGATTGACGTAAAGTATCTGGAAAAGAATCTTCTCTTATAGGGTACGATGTAAAAACGAAAAACAGTCAGTAACTTAACTTCCCATGTCCCAATCCCGCCAGCTTGCCGCCATCATGCCTGTCCGTCCGAAGTGCAACAAAGGTGGATTCACCGACACTGTCGATTTTACTATATTGTAAATAATGTCCCAATCCCGTCAACTAGCTGCTATCATGTTCACCGACATTGTCGGGTATACCACGTTGATGGGTAATGATGAGCAAAATGCATTTACTCTCCTGAATAAAAACAGGCAACTACAAAAACCAATCATTGGAGAATTCGATGGACGGTGGATAAAAGAAATTGGCGATGGAGTGATGGCCAGCTTCAATACGGTTTCCGATGCCGTTAATGCTGCCATCAAAATTCAGGAAGCCTGTAATACCTCTAAAGATTTCCAGCTACGCATTGGCATTCATCTGGGTGAAGTGGTATTTGAAAATGATGATGTGTTTGGTGACGGGGTCAATATTGCAGCACGCATCCAGGCCGCAGCCAAACCCGGTTGCATTTTCATTTCAGAAGCTGTTAACCATAATATTGCCAACAAGAAGGATATTAAGACCCAGTTTGTCAAAGAAGAAATCCTGAAGAATGTCAGCCAGCCGGTGAGAATGTACCAGGTGCTGTTTGCAGGCAGCGAGATCATTGTGCCGGAAAAACCGGCGGCGGCTGTCATTGAAAAGAGTATCGCGGTATTGCCATTTGTCAACATGAGTGATGACAGGGATCAGGAATTTTTCAGCGATGGGATCAGTGAAGAAATTATCAACATGCTGGCGCAGGTGCCGGAATTGAAAGTGATTGGAAGAACTTCTTCGTTTGCTTTCAAAGGGAAAAACCTGGATTTGAAAATCATTGGCGAACAACTGAAAGTGAGTCATATCCTGGAAGGCAGCGTTCGGAAATCAGGAAACAAATTGCGCATTACAGCACAGCTCATTAAAGTTTCCGATGGATTTCATCTCTATTCTGAAAAGTTTGACCGGGAACTGGAGGACGTATTTGCCATCCAGGATGAGATTTCCCTGGCCATTCTGAACGCCATAAAAGTAAAACTATTTGGTGCAGAAAAAGACGCCGTACTTAAGCGATACACCGACAATGTAGAAGCCTATCAGTTGTATCTGAACGGACGTTTCTATTACAATAAAAATACTCCGGATGGATTTTTTAAAGCCATTGAATATTTCGAAGCTGCTATTGCAATAGACCCAAACTATGCCATAGCGTATGCCGGTATGGCATTTTGTTATGCCAATTTATTTGCCTGGAATTGGGCACCACCTGACAAATGCAAGCGGCAAGCGGAACAGGCAGCAAACAAAGCTCTTGAACTGGATGATCAGATTGCAGAAAGCCACCTAATGGTTGGTCGCATAAAAATGCACCATGAATATAAGATACGTGAAGCAGAAATTGAATATAAAAAAGCCATCGCCATCAATCCTAACAGTGCGGAGGTTGATGTACAACTGGGTTTTTGTGCGGCTCTTTTGGGTCGAAATAAAGAAGCAATAGAACACGCAATCAAAGCGGAAAGCCTGGATCCATTCTCGTTGCTGAATCTTTGGTATATATCAGTTATATACTGGGCGGTCGGTGATTTTGAAAAAGTGTTGGCGCTGGGGAAAAGATTAATTGATCTGGAGCCCAATTACTTTGGCGGCCATTTTTGGAATGGAAATGGTTATATGTGTTTAAGAAGATATGAAGAAGCGATTCCTGAAATTGAAATGGCAGTTAAGTTATATCCTGATTTACAACATTTAACTAATCTCGGTATATGTTATGGTATGAAGGGGGAAAAAATGAAGGCCCTCGAAATTATTGAAAAAATGAAAAAAATCGAAGGAGCTGATATAGCGGGGAATACTGGGATAGGAAGAGTGTATGGAGCAATAAGGGAATGGGATTCTGCTTTTCAGTATTTTGACAAGGCCATCGAAAACCACGAAATCAGGATACTATGGATAAAATTTGATTTGAAGGATTTTATGCAAATGGATATGAAAGACCCAAGAGTTCTGCGAATGTTTGAAAAAATGGGACAGCCTTATGAATGAATCTCACAATCAGTATATATAAAATTCAAATAATAATTAATGCCCCAATCCCGCCAACTCGCAGCCATCATGTTTACCGACATTTCGGGTATACGGCCTTGATGGGCAGTGACAATAAAAAGGCATTGACTATTCTGCAAAAGAATAGGGAATTGCAAAAGCCAATCATCAAAGAATTTAATGGGCGATGGATCAAAGAACTCGGTGACGGGGCGATGGCCAGCTTTAACACAGCAGCAGATGCCGTATATGCTGCCATTAAAATTCAGGAGGCCTGTAGTTTGTCAGATGAATTTAAATTGAAAATAGGTATTCACCTTGGCGATGTGCTTTTTGAAAATGATGATGTTTTTGGTGATGGTGTCAACATCGCCTCGCGAATTGAATCGTTGGCAATTGCTGGCGCTGTGCTCATATCCAAAGCCATTCGCGATCAGGTAAAAAACAATACTGATTTCCAACTGGAGTCGTTGGGGCATTTTGATTTCAAAAATGTATCCGAACCCATGGAAGTCTTTGCCCTGGCCAACCCGGGCTTTGCCGTGCCTAAGCGGGAAGAGATGCAAGGCAAACTTAAGCTTCCTCAAAAGAAATCGAGCGCGCTGACATGGATAATCCTGGCGACATTTATTACCGCTGCTTCTTTTGCCATTTGGTTTTTTACAGGACGAGAGAAAGCCTCCGGTGAGAGGGGTGATCAGTCCATTGCCGTGTTGGCTTTTGTAGATATGAGTCAGGCGAAAGACCAGGAGTATTTCAGCGACGGGTTAAGTGAAAACGTGATCGACCTGCTGGCCAAAGTACCAGCCCTGAAAGTGATTGGACGAACTTCTTCCTTTTCCTTTAAAGGAAAGAATGAAGACTTAAGGGTGATTGGTGAGCAATTGGGTGCAGCGCACATATTGGAAGGCAGCGTACAGAGAGATGGCAATAAACTTCGCGTTACTGCCCAGCTGATCAGAAGCGCTGACGGCTTTCATCTATGGAGTGAAAAGTTTGACCGGGAATTAAAGGACGTCTTTGCCATTCAGGACGAGATAGCATTGGCCATACTGGAGGCGATCAAAGTAGAACTGATTGGCGATGAAAAAGAAGCCATGTTAAAAAGATACACAGATAATGTCGAAGCTTTCCAACTAGTCCTCAAAGGGCGGTACCATTACAACAAGTTTACGCCTGATAATTTTTTAAAGGCCATCGAATATTATCAATCGGCCATTGACCTGGACCCGAATTACGCTATCGCTTATGCAGAAATAAGTCATTGCTATTATAATATGGCCTTTTTCAATTGGGCTCCCGCAGTAGAATATGTTCCCAAGGCACTTGCTGCTATCAATAAGGCGCTTCAATTGGACCCTCATAATGACATTTGCCTTGCTGCTAAGGGCGGGATTCTTATCTGGTACGAATGGGATTTTAAACAGGCAGGGATATATCTTAAAGAAGCCATCCAGATCAATCCAAACAATGTGGAAGGACACCGGCAGCTTGGTGTGCTGAATATGTTGCTGGGAAATTATGAAGAGAGTTTTAAATACTATGAAAAAGCAGAAGCCCTTGATCCGTTTTCACTGTTGGGGCTATTTTATCACGGGGCGCATCACTCGTTTGGTG
>JAOUDZ010000215.1 GCA_029858965.1 Cyclobacteriaceae bacterium | reverse complement strand
GCCGTTCATCCTTATGATCCGCCCGGGTTGCCCAGGGGCTACCAGGGAGTTGACAATTGGGACAGTGAACCTTCAACCGTAATGGAATCGCTACAACGCTATGAAGCAATCGTGGACAGCCCTTACAATGGATTTCAATTGTGTCTGGGAACGGTGATGGAAGGTTTAAAAGATCCAGGCAGCACGCTATTGCCTATTGTCAGGTATTTTGCGGAGAAAGGAAAAATATACCAGATCCACATGCGGAACATTCGTGGGGGGCTCCATAATTTTCAGGAGGTTTATATTGATGAGGGCGAAGCCGACTTTATTGAAGTAATCCGCATACTCCGTGACACAGGGTACGCGTGGTCAATCTGCCCCGATCATGTGCCTACACACCCTGATGATCCTGGAGGCTACCAGGCATTTGCCCAGGCATTTGGTTATGTCAAGGGAATGATTGATTCTGCGAATTCGGAAGTATCCTAACACTATGGCCATTCGATTTTCAAAGGTCTCACATCCAGCTATCTTCCTTTGGAAACGTGTATTGCTATGGCTTCTGTTTTTGCCAACGGTGTTTACCTATGCGCAAACAAATAGTGTTACCGTTGTCTCTCTTAGCGCGATACCCGGGTTGCGATATGATCGGGTACGGTTTACCGTAAAGCCGGGTTCAACCATAAGAATTGTGCTTACGAATGCCGATGAAATGAGTCATAACCTGGTAATCACTGAGCCTGGTGCACGGGAAGAAGTTGTACAACAGGCGTCAGCGTTGGGGACCAAAGGTCCAGCCATGAATTACATTCCAACCTCTTCCAAAGTACTTTGGTCAATATCCGAAGTTGATCCGGGCCAATCGAAATCAATAACCTTTACGGTTCCCGGCAGCGTCGGTGTTTATCCGTATGTATGTACTTTTCCAGGCCACGGTGTTGTCATGTATGGTGCAATGTACGTTACCGACGGGGGCATGCCACCCATGAGGGATGATCTAAATATTCCACCAAACAGAAAGGAGCAGGTAATGGCAGGAGATCATGACAGGAATGAAAGGCATTCAATGCATCCCTATCGTCCTGTTCCGCCTTATGTATATCGAATCCTGATGCCCGATGCCGGGCCGGCTGCCATAGCGGTAAGCCTTCCACAAAAATTGTCGTACTGCTGGGATGCTGGTGCCTGTCGACTGCGCTACGCGTGGCAGGGAGATTTTATTGATCCGATTGACTATTGGGATAAAAAAGGAGAACGCTTTGCGAAAATTCTGGGAACGGTTTTTTATCGGGACAAAACCGAATTTCCCCTGCGGGTGGATGAAATTGAACATATTCCTACGGTTAATTTCAAGGGCTACCGTCTGGTAAAGTCCTATCCGGAATTTCATTATACGCTCGATGAAATGGATGTCTTCGAATTGATACTTCCCAAAGAAGATGGGACAGGGCTGGAGAGAACTTTCCGCATTCCAAAAGCATCAAAACCGATCTGGTTCACTTTCGATCTTGGAGATGGCGTTCACTATGCAACATCGGCAGGCAAATTCATTGACGGCAAACTGAAGTTGTCTCCGCAGGAAGCCGAACATTTTACAATAACCATGACGAGGACGGAGGGTGAAAAGTTATGAGAGCAGGTTTCGCTACCTTGGTATTTGCCACATGCATAGCGGGCTGCGCTCCTAAGCCTGAAACTTCATATCGTATTGAATCCATTCCATTGCCCGACGGCCTTGCCGGCGAAACAGGCGCAGTGGCTTTTTTGCCGGACGGTCGCCTGGTGGCTTGTTTCCTGCGTGGGGAAGTAATGTTTTACGATCCGAAAATAAAGCAGTGGCACTTGTTTGCTGAAGGATTGCATGAGCCGCTGGGTGTGCTACCCATGAGTGAATCAGAAGTGATCGTCATGCAGCGCCCGGAGTTAACCCGTTTGGTGGATACTGATGGGGATGGTCATGCTGATTTGTATGAAACCTTAACAGATGATTTTGGCATGACCGGCAATTACCATGAGTGGAATTATGGCCCTGTAAAAGATAAAGCGGGAAACTTGTTTGTTTCATTTAACACGGCCTCGGAGTATGGTGCCATAATGAAAGAGGTGCGGGGCAGGTTGGACACCACGTTGGTTCCGTTCAAACCGTTGCAGAAATTTTCCGCTGTGCCCTGGCGGGGTTGGATTATGAAATTTACACCGGAAGGAAAACTATTGCCTTATGCGAGTGGGTTCAGGTCGCCAAATGGATTGGGATTTGATCAGCAAGGCAATCTGTTTGCAACCGATAATCAGGGAGATTGGGTAGGAACAAGTGCTATGTTCCATGTTCAGCCGGATAAATTTTATGGTCACCCGGCGAGCCTGCTTTGGCTGGAGCATTGGGACCGGGGAGATCCTTCAAAGCTACCCGTTGACGAGCTCAATCGCATGCGGACGAAGGCCAGCGTTTTGTTTCCGCATGGTATTATGAGTATTTCCCCAGGTCAGCCAGTGGTAGATGATACCAGCAATAAGTTTGGTCCATTCGCCGGTCAGTTTTTTGTGGGCGAAATGAACCAGGAGCGGATTATGCGTGTGTTGTTGGAAGAAGTGGATGGCGAATGGCAAGGAGCCTGTATGCCTTTCATTGACGGACATGGACTGCGCAAGGGAAATAACCGACTGGCTTTTGCTCCGGACGGAAGCTTGTGGGTTGGTCAGGTTCAACATGGTTTTGTTGGTGACAGGGGCATTCAAAGAATTGAATTCACCGGCCGCACGCCCATGGATATTTACAGCATGAACATTACGCCATCGGGATTTGATGTAACATTTACGCAACCCGTTGATCCGGCCATCGCCACCGATCCCGATAACTATGCTTTCCAGCATTACTACTATGAATATCATCTGAAATATGGCTCTGATCAATATGATGTGCAACCCGTTACTGTTTCTGACGTAAAAATTTCCCCGGACAA
>JAOUDZ010000128.1 GCA_029858965.1 Cyclobacteriaceae bacterium | reverse complement strand
AGGAGTTGCACGATAATGAAATGGATCTTACGCTAAAGTGCCTCATTGGCAGGGTTAGAAGGGTTAAAGATTGTTCTGAGTCTGGAAAATGATGTTAATCGTTTTTCTGATAACGTGCGGCTTAAGTATTGGCCGCACAAACAACCGGTTCAGAAGTTGAATATGTAGAAACACAGGTTTTCATATCTATCGAAAGGGATGGCCTCGGCCCGACAGACTGCAAAGCCGCACCTTAGACGAAAATTATTTGGGGGTCAACGGTATTGCTAATGCTGGAACTGTTTTAGGTATTGCCGCAATACATCTTTAATGCAGCTGGCTAGTTGGAAATTCCCAAATCCTGGCTTGTTCTGAATGTCCACAGTATGGCTTCCAACTCCCGCATGATTTCGCGTTTGTCTCTGCCGGGGGCATACGCAAAACCTTCAATATAATACAACCTTCCGCGTGCCTCGTCAACAAGGGCATAGCCCAGGTAGGGGCCGCCCATGGTTTTGTTGTTTGTTCGCCAGAGGGCTTGTATTTGCATGGCAAAGTGATTATTGAAATTTACTTGCCTGGCGGTTACGTCAAAATTTTCTCTTTCGGTTACCAGATAACTAACAGGATTGTCAGGATCTTCAAATAAATACTTTTCAGCCATTGCATCCCTCCAGGCAACAATACTATCCGGCAGCAGTTGATACTCACTTTCATAAGGTTTCCAGGTTACGAAAACATCTTTGTCCCTGTTCGCCTCAATTTGCCGCAGCCAAATAAAATCGTTTTGCTTGTCAGCTAATTTATATCCAATCGGTACACTTAACTCGATACCTTGTTCTTTGCGCAGTAAAGATGTAATACCACGCGTTGACTTCTTCCCCACTAGATTTGCCATCAAACGCTTTCTTTCGATCTCATTAAAATAAGCCATGATTTGCTCACCTTTATCTTCCAGATGATGAATCAGATTTTCTTCTGTATCGCCAAAAAGGTACAATACTTCCTGTCCCAGTGAGTATTCATCTTGCCTGGAGAAACGATAGAAGGTGGTATCGTTCTTGATTTTCGCCAGCGTTTCAGGAGTAAATTCTTTTCGCAGGCTTTTTGATCCCGGCGTATTTTGATCGAGCGTAAAAACATACACAAGATTTCTAATTTGGGTGAGCAACTTCAACCCAGAAGGATGAGCCCAGATGACGTTAAACATAGGCTCAGGCTTGGGCAATCCTGGGACCTCCGCCCGAAATATATTTCTTACCGCAGAGCCTAAATTCCCCTTCCATTGAACTGAATCCATGATAATGATCACATCACCGGGTTTGCCAGTTGATCTCGGTAGATAGTTTGGGTTTTTATCGTTCTGATTGCTGCACCCGATAGTTGCAGCAATCAGGAAAAAAGATGCTATTATTCGATTCATGTAGTCATAATTTAGTAATACTATAATGTTTAAACTGTGAAACAGTCACAAACACTATACGTAATTCTAATCCTAATTGTGTGATTGGATCATATCAATCGCAATCGACCAACTCATATCCCGATAATTAATGTTTGGCCGGGTTTCAGTTTGCTGGAACTGAGGTTATTGAGACTTTTAATCTTTTCAATTGTCAGACCCTCGAACTTTTTTGATATATCCCATAAGGTATCGCCTGGTTGAACAGTATAAGTCTTTGAATTCGGCAAGGGAAGTGGAGTAACTATTTTTGGTTTGGCAGAAGCCAGGACTGATGTCGTATTGATGTTGGTGTTGGGTCTGAGCCATATGTTCAACGGCTGGCCGATACGGATGGTATTGCTCCTTAGATTATTCCACTTTTTCACATCATCTATGCGGACACCGTATCGCATTGCGATTGAGCCAAGCACATCTCCACTTCGTACCCTGTAAACAATTCGATCACGGCCATAGGTTGAGCCTGCTGTGTTTCGCGCTAATATTTCCAACTCCTTTTTCCCTGCTTTAGATGCTGAATCCAGAATTGCAACTCGATTGCTTTCCAGATTGCGCTTGGCATCTTGCGTTACAAATAAGGTATAAGTCCTGTTGGTTTCAGGAATTGCATTGCGTTGTATCGATGGATTAAGTCGCTGCAAATCCTCTACACATGAGCCTGTAAGTTCTGCGAAGGTTTCAAAGTCGAGGAATTTCGTAATTTGTACGGTGTCATGTTTAAGCAGCATTTCTTCGCCTTCATCAAAGAAATTATGCTCTTCCAAATAATTCATTGCGTAGGTAATGGCGACAAATTGAGGCACATAGGAACGAGTTTCGCGGGGAAGAAAAGGATAAATTTCCCAGAAGGAGTTTTTGTACCCAGATCTCCGAATAGCACGCTTAACGTTACCAGGACCGGTGTTGTAGGCAGCTAAGGCAAGCTCCCAGTCGTGAAACATACCGTATAGATCGCGCAGATATTTGCACGCTGCTTCGGTTGCTTTTTCAGGGTCCATGCGATCATCAATATACCAATCGTTGTTTAGTCCATAGTACTTTCCGGTAGCAGACATAAATTGCCACAAGCCTACAGCGCGTGCTCTGGAAATGGCACGTGGATTGAGCCCCGATTCGATAATGGAAAGATATTTTAATTCATCGGGCAATCCGTACTTTGCCAGATACATTTCAAAGAGGGGAAAATATAAATTTTTTCGGCGCATCATCATGCGCGTATATTCACGATCTTTTACGGTGAAATAGTTGATAAAAGCATGTGTCTTTTCATTATAGGTGAGCGGCATAACCTTCTCAATGCAGGTAAGGCGATCGCGCAGCAACCCCGGGTCATCGTCTCCGGGAATGTGCTCCAACTCACTGGGTAATGCAAAATATACGAAGTCCGTTGTGTCACCCTTGTACAGTATGTCTTCCTCCGCGGTAGCGACCTCCAAAGAGTCTACAACTACGGAATCAGCCTGCACCTGACTGTATGCTGGTAAAAGTGCAGACCCAAGAATGAACACCAAACCAAACATTCGGATTCTCTTAATGACAGGTCCTTTCAATCCGTTAGAAAGAATCGAATCGGAGCAAAAAATCTCATTTAGCCAGTTGAAAAAGTATTTTTTCATGGTTCAATTCATAAGTGAATTTGAAAAATGAAACAGCTTGGACTCCTCAAAATCATCCGCAATTACTTGCAGCCCGATCGGCAGTCCTAGTTTGTCTTTACCACAGGGCAGCGCAATAGCGGGAACACCCGCTACATTGGCTTGCACAGAAAATAGATCCGCAAGGTACATTTCCAACGGGTTATCAGTATGCTCTCCGAGCTTGAAAGCCGTCGTTGGCGTTATCGGCATTATAATAAAATCGTATTGCTTAAAAATTTCTTTCGTCTTTTCACGAATGATTCGCCTTACTTTTTGTGCCTTCGTGTAGTAGGCATCATAATAGCTTGCGCTGAGTACAAATGTTCCTAGCAAAATTCTTCGTTCTACTTCTTTTCCAAAGCCTTCCGAGCGGCTCTTTTTGTACAGCGAATTCAAATCTGTTACCTCGCTGCTTCGGTGCCCATAGCGCACCCCATCATAACGTGAAAGGTTTGAACTTGCTTCTGCCGTTGCCAGAATATAGTAGGTGGGGAGGACATATTCCATTAACGGAAAATCAATCATTTCAACCGTATGTCCACCAGATTTAATATCGTCAATTTTTGAAAGAATGCAATCGCGAATTTCCGGCTGTAGTCCGGTCGCGTCTTCAATCTCACGTATGTAGGCAACCTTGTATAATCTCCCGTTCGGCTTTTGGAGGTCTTCTGAATAGGCTGGAACAGGCTTTCTCGAAACGGTGCTATCGAGTTCGTCTGCACCTGCTATGACTTCCAGGACAAGCGCAACATCCTCAACCGATTTGGCAAATATTCCGATACAATCAAAAGACGATCCATAGGCGATGAGGCCAAAACGAGATATACGTGAATATGTGGGTTTTAATCCAATAACGCCGCAGAATGCCGCGGGCTGGCGTACCGAGCCTCCTGTGTCTGACCCCAGTGAAACCTGGCACAAGTCAGCCTGTACAGCCACGGCACTGCCGCCAGAAGAACCTCCAGGCACACGCATGTTGTCCACGTCGTTCAAGACGGGTCCGAATGCAGAGTTCTCGTTGGAGGAGCCCATAGCAAACTCATCACAATTCTGGCGGCCTATGATAATAGCATCTTGGTCAAGGAGCCTTTGCACAGCCGTAGCGTTGAATTGAGATACAAAACCTTCCAGGATTTTGCTACTGGCCTGCAAGGGATGATCTTGATATGCCAGCACATCCTTCAGGCCCACTACAAGACCAGCAAGTTTTCCAGCTTTTCCTTCTTTGATTTTAATGTCTATTGCAGCAGCTCGAGTAAGCGCTTCATCTTCATACACACTCAGAAATGCATTCAGGTGCGCCTTGGCTTTAATGTTATTAAGATGATAACGGACAAGATCCTGACAAGTGATAGTACCAAGCTGCAGATCGTTCTGTATTTCGCGAAATGAAGCGTACGTTCTCAACACCTATTTTCCGTCTTCAATTTTTGCGGCATCAGTCGCATCTTCAATGTCCTTCTTTACGTCCTTCACTGAGTCTTTGAATTCACGTACACCTTTACCCAATCCTTTCATGAATTCAGGTATTTTCTTAGCTCCAAAAAAAACGAGAATGAAAAGACCGATGAGCAGAATTTCCTGGAAACCAACCCCACTTAAAAACAAAAATGTAGCATTCATGGCTTAATTTTTTAATTGTAAAAACAAAGTTATGTTAAAAATGGATAGTTATCAAATGAATCGGAATGGATGCTAAAAGATGACTTTGCCCGCTGAATATGGCCCATTTAAGGCCAAAAAGAAGGGTGTTCAATGAAAATCAAATACCCGGCGATTGGATCAAATCACATGTTTTTCAGCCATATCTGAGGGTCCAGGGCAGTTGTATTCTTGAAGATTTGAAATCGGAGTTCAGAAACGCCTTCAGCGTTTGAAAATACTTTACCAATTTCCTGGTTAGTTGTTACTTTTTGGCCACTTCGCACAAAAACTTCCTTGAGGCCGGCATACACGGTAAGGTACTCACCATGCTTTATAATTACGGTGCTTCCAAGCCCCTGGATAAAGGCTACTCTGCGCACTTCGCCTTGAAAAATTGTTTTTACCTTCTGGTCTTCCTGAGTCTGAATGTTAACGCCATTATTTTGTTGGACGATACCTTTTAAGACGGGATGATTTTGTCGACCGAATTTCTGAGAAACAAATCCGGAAGCCACGGGCCACAAAAACTTATTTCTATTTTCTTCAAAAGAATTCGAGAGTGTTATTGACTCGCTATTGTTTGCACGCCGGGCGAGCTCCATTTCTTCCTTAATCAGTTTTTCAATAAGGGCATCCAGGCGAGCGACTGCCTTTTTGGTCTCGTCCAAGTCCTTCCGTAATTTCTTTTCTTGTTTCTCCAGGGACTTCACGAGTGCGTGTTGTTTGCGCTTCAACTCAGTTAGGTTGTTCGTGGCAGATAATTGTTCGTTTAATAATCTATTTTTATCTTCCCTTTTCGCCTTGATTTGCGTTACATGGACGGAAAGCTCTTCCTGCACTTTAATGATTTGCTCAGCCTGCAACTTTCGGGTTTCTGCATATTGCTTCATGTAGCGAAGCCGCATAATAAGCTGATCAAACGATTTTGCTGAAAAAAGAAAGGTTAACCGGGTAGCGCTATTATTGGCTTTTTGTGCGGCAAATAACATTGATGCATATTCCTTCTTGAGTGCCGCCAGATCATCTTCCAGGGCGTTAATAATGTCCGTATTCTCACCAATTTCAGAATCCAGTAGAACAACTTCTCCTTTAATGGAACGTACGAGTTTTTCTTGTTCTTTGATACGCTCATTCAACGCGCTGAGCTCACCAAGTGAATTTTTCTTTTTGGCAGATGTCTCGCCAATTATTTTTTCTACTTCTTTTATTTTTGCGAGATTCTGCTGTTTTTCCTTTTGCAGTTGGGATTTTGATTTCTGTGCGGCAACAGAAAATGTAATAATACTTAATATCAGAAAGCACAGTAAATGTTTACCTGCGCACATATTTCTTTGGAATATTAAATGGGAACTTAAGCTCTTTGTCACCCACTTCGGCTCTATTGTATTCAAAAATAATGGTAGTATTTAATGATCCACCCAGTGTTTTGTAGAAAAGGGATATCGTTCCATTGTAGGGGAATAATTTTGAGCCGATGGGTTGGAAATTAGAGTAGTTAATAACCAGAGAATTATTGCTGTTCTTTTCCTTCATCTCGAGTTTCTCCAATTTCATGCTGGCCGCATTAATATAGTTATCAACTATTATCGAATCAGCCTGTTGCTTCATGATATAAAAGGAGGATTCCAGAACCACCTGATCTTCTTCCTTTCTTGGCAAGATAAGATTGCCGAGCATAGCGGACTGAATGACCTGATAATTAATATCGAAATTATAAATCTTGGAAAGTTCAGCATAATCAAACACAAAATACTCTTTATCGACATTGCTTACAATGGTGATTGAATCTTTGTTGATGAGGGCTTTACCACCTTGCACTCCTATTACTGAGAAAGTCATCCAAATTACACTGTCTTTCCGAAGCCGGATATTGGCTTTTACTTCTCTTTCCTTGTTTGCTTCGCGCAGCACCATGCGTGCCTTCCCGTGCATATATTCAAAGTCAATTTCTTCAACGGTTAAAGCTGGTTTAGGAGGACCTAGTGAAAGCGTGGGGGCTACAATCTTCTTACTGCAAGACATTACAAACAAAGAAAAACCGATGAGCAGTAGGTAGAGGCGATTATTCATATATTTTTCGATTCGCAATTTTTTTATTGAGGATTTCGCTGTTGGCATTCAAACCGCGTGCCTTTTCCCATTGTTGCACTGCGGCACCTACATCGCCCAGTTGAAATAGAATGTCGCCATAATGTTCGAAATGCGTCGCAGTGGCGTTTCCGGTAATAATGGCGCGTTCCATTACTTTTCGTGCCTCTTTATATTTCTGTCTGCTGTACAGCACCCAGGCATGGGTATCCAGAAAAGTAGGATTGTCGGGATTATTTTTCACCAGCAGGGATGACATTTTCTCCGCCTTTTCAAGGTTTGCCTTGCGCAAAGCGAGGTAATAGCTGTAATTGTTCAGTACGGCATCGTTATTGGGATTAATCGCTAGCGCTTCCTCATATGCTTTATCAGATTTGTCATAAGCCTTTGTAGCATTGTAGGCATCACCAAGCATACTGTTTAGTTCACCTATCATTTTCGGCTGGGAAGCTGACAACTTCTTTGCCTGTTCTAATGAGACTATGGCTTCGGGGTAGTGAAACCTGCGCAGGTTTGCGTACCCATTAAAATAATAGATCATGCTTTGGTTTGGAAAAATCTCGAGCGCTTCATCGGAGTGCTCTATGACCTTATCAAACTGTTCCAGCTGCGTTTCGAGATAGAGCAAATTTTCCCATACTTCGAAATTTACCTGCCCCAGACCTATAGCACTTGCATACTCAATTTGCGCTTCATGACTTTTGCCAATGGATAAATAAAGATCCCCGCCCAATATGTGCACATCAGGATCAGAAGGATATTGCTTCACCAACTTTTCAAATAGCGAGCGTGCAAAATTTTCTTTATCAGGATCGGATATGTTATTTGTTCTATTCTGATTGAGTTCGGCGTTGTATGATCCAAGTATTATTACCTTACTTCCAAGTTCTACTGAACTATCATCAAACAGACTGGCTAACAGCTCGCGTGCTTTCTGTTCCTGGCTGTTGTCCCGATAAAGACCTGCGAGTAACATCTTCACATTACCTGAATCAGGATTGGTGGCGGTGAATTCTTCAAGATACCGTATGGCTTCGGCGCGTAAACCCTTCTGTGAAAGTGTTTCGGCAAAACCCATCACAAATCGATCTTCGCCAGGGAATGCATTAATTAGTTTTTCGCCTTCAGCTATTCCTTCTTTTGTTTTACCCAGTTCAAGGAAAAGGCGAAGTTTCTGTATAGAGGAAATTTCATTAATACCCAGGAGGCTTTCTGCACGATTATACGTCTTTATGGCGTCTTCAAACCTGTTGGCATATTGATAAACTGCGGCAAGCTCGTACAGGTATTCTTCCGCACCTTTCACTTCTTTGATCATTGTTTCATAAACCGCTGCGGCTTTATCAAACGCGGCCATACTGGTGTATATGTTCGATGCCAGCAGGTAGAAATATTTATTTTTCTTCTCAAGGCGCAGCGCATTCTCGATGCTTATTGAGGCTTTTAACAAATCTTCCTGCTTGTTGCTGTGGGCTAGCACTTCTGCCACCTTGTAATGCACGGTGGCGTTTTCAGGTGTGATTTCAAGTGTTCTTTGATAATACAGAAGGGCCTTTGAATAGTCTTCCAGGATGAAGAACTTTTCGCCTTCAGTAAAATAGAATTCAGCTTCGCGTAATCGTATACCGGATGCCTGAATATCGTCAGCATTTTTCTTTTTTCGCTGGGCGTACGATGGCGCAGAGATCGCCACTATTAGTATTACTACCAAACTTATCGCACGACAACTATTGGATACTGTACCTTTCACGTTATGGTATTGAAGTCACCCAGACTTAAGTTCAGCTTAGAACCTTCAAAAATAATGAAATTCCCCAACATGCTGTTCTCGAGCATCGCATTGCTGATGGTAGAGTCCTGCTGAATGATGGAGTTTCTAATGCGGCTATCGGAAATGCGCGTATTTTGGCCAATTGAAACGTGTGGTCCAACGACTGAATTCTCAATAATGACGCCCTCCCCCACGAAACACGGGGCAATAATGACTGAGTTTATGAGCGTAGACTTTTCGGAGACCAGTTTTTGGTCTTTGATGAATTCAAGATAGCGTTGATTGGTTTGTACCGTGACGGCTTTATTGCCGCAATCCAGCCATTCAGTAACCTGACCAGGGATAAATTTTGCACCTTTCTTTGAAAGGTTTTCCAACGCCGTTGTGAATTGAAATTCCCCTTTCTCCCTGATATCATTGTCGATCAGGTATTGCATCTCTCTCGCCAGGCCTGCCCCATCCTTAAAATAGTAAATACCAATAATCGCCAGATCAGAAACGTACGTTGTTGGTTTTTCTACCAGCTCTGTGATTTCTGATTTATCATTTAAACGCACTACACCAAAATGCGAAGGATCTTCCACGCGCTGAACCCAAATGATACCATCCTGGTTCATGTCCAGTTTGAAATCCGCTTTGAACAATGTGTCGGCAAAAGCGACAATTACCTTTCCGGTAAACAACGCTTTAGCAAACAACAAAGCATGCGAAATACCCAAGGCCTCCTCCTGGTAGTAGATTTTTCCGATAGCACCAACGGTCTGGGCAATTAACTTCAGGCTTTCCTCAACTTCCTTGCCAAAACCGGGATGAATAATGAATCCGATGAAATCGATTTTCTCAGGGCAAACGCGTGCGATATCCTCCACCAACCGGTGTACAATAGGCTTGCCCGCTATTGGTAAAAGTGGTTTTGGAACGGTGAGCGTATGTGGTCGGAGTCTTTTCCCCATTCCGGCCATCGGAATAATAATGTTCATGAGTTCAAATTATGCGATAGCAAAACTAACAAAAATCAGGTTGAAGCTTGTTTGAATGACTGCTTTTCGAGCAAATAGATGATCAACAAATAGGTCAATAATACTATAAGGTGAAATCCTGAGGCCAGCCATTGATTCGTTATTGATATCATACCTACAGCATACGCAAGGGCAGTAGTAACAATAATATAGGCCATGCTTTTGCCAATGTTATAGGGAATAGGGTAGAACCGCTGGCCAAGAAAATAACACGCCGCAGTCATCGAGAAGTAGCACAGTAGCGTAGCCCAGCTGCTCCCCAGGTATCCCATTCGCGGGATCAACAGGTAATTCGCGAGGATGGTGATAACGGCTCCGCCAACAGTAATAATGGTCCCGTAAAATGTTTTATCGGTTAGCTTAAACCAAACTGAAATATTGTAGTAAACGCCCAGGAATAGGTAGGCAACCAGGAGAATCGGTACGATATAAAGGCCTTCCCAATACTGTTCACTTCCCAGAAAATGTTTAAGAATATCCAGGTTTATGGAGACACCAAGCAGCAGGGTACAACAGACAATGACAAAATAATGATTAACCCTGGCGAAAAGGGCAGGTGAATCTTTCTCCACGGCATTTGAAAAAAAGAATGGCTCTGCGGCGAAACGGAATGCCTGTATGGCCAAACTCATTAGCATGGCGAATTTGTAGCATGCGCCGAAAATACCCAATGCATATTCTGCAGTTTGCCCGGGATAGAAATTTTCTGGAAGCCACCAATCCAGTGTTTGCCGAGAAAACATTTCGTTGGTCATGCCGGCCAGACCGGTCAGCATAACCGGATAGGCGTAGGTTACGATTGTTGCAGAAATCTGTTTTGCGAAAACCGGCCGCCAGGAAAGCAGTGTTTTGAAGAAGAACAAAAAATAAAATGCATTGGCCAGGACGTTTGCCATCACAACGTACCCGATTCCGACCGATGGAACAAAAGCAATTTTTAGGAAATAAACATTAAGCCCGATCAGAATCCCAATATTGACGATCTTACCAATCGCAAAACGTGACGCTTTTTTTTCCAGCCGCAAGCGGGCAAAGGGGATGGCAACAATGGCATCAATAAACATAACCGCTACCAGCCAGATGACTAAATCAGCTTTTCCTGGGATTTCAAATAACACTGAAATGGGATTGGCCAGTACAATAAAAATGATTGAAAGGGAAAGGCTGATAAAAACAACGATAGTTTGGGTCAGATTGAAGATTCTTTTTTCGTCGGCACCTGTCTTGGTGGCAAACCGGAAATAGGCGGTCTCCATGCCAAACATGAAAATAATGTTGATTACAGCTACATAGGCAAACAGCTTTGTAATAACACCGTATTCTTCGGGCGGAAATACATCGGTATGCAAACGCACCAGCAGGAAATTCAGGAACCGCGGAAGAATGCTCCCCAATCCGTAAAGCAATGTTTCACCGGCCAGTATTTTGATCTTATTCATTTAGCCCTCCGATAAGCATGCGCGGTGGTTTTTTCATAGTAGCTTTGGACTTTTATGGTTAACGGAGTGAGAACAGCATCCTATTTTCCAGTAAATTTTGGTTTTCTTTTGTGAATAAAAGCAGCCGTTCCTTCCGCAAAATCTGCTGTTGCCGTGCATGCTGCGAAATGCTCTGCCTCCGTCTTGTAGCCTTCCTGCTCAAATGAATACCCTGCATTTACACTTTTAATAATTTTACCGACCGCAATACTTCCGTTTGCAATTATTTTGCGCATGATGGAGTTCGCACGGCTCATGAGTTCCTCCCGGTTGCCAACGACATGATTTATCAAGCCAAGCGATTTTGCTTCCTGCGCCGATATCAAATCGGCAGTCAGCATAAGTTCAAGTGCTTTGCCACGGCCAACCAATTGGGGAAGGCGCTGGGTGCCACCATATCCGGGTATAATTCCCAATGTGACTTCCGGCTGTCCAAATTTGGCATTTTCAGTAGCGATTCGAATATGGCAGGCCATGGCTAATTCACATCCACCGCCCAGCGCGAAGCCGTTGATGGCGGCAATTACGGGTTTTGGACAATCTTCGATGAGTTTGAAGATTTGCTGGCCTTTTCTGGCAAATTCATAGGCCTGGATCGGATTCAGGGATGTAAATTCTTTGATATCGGCTCCTGAGACAAAGGATTTCTCCCCTTCGCCGGTAAGGATGAGACCCTTCGTATCGTCATTTTGGTAAAGTTCTTGTATGATCTCGTGCAAGCCATCAAGCA
Source organism: Cyclobacteriaceae bacterium (assembly GCA_029858965.1). GTDB lineage: Bacteria > Bacteroidota > Bacteroidia > Cytophagales > Cyclobacteriaceae > Chryseolinea. The sequence continues at coordinate 179 of JAOUDZ010000128.1, read as the reverse complement.
TTTCCATGTTTAACGCATTTAATGCTTTTGGCCGCGACAAGGTTACGGTCAGAATATGGTCGCTGAATTTGGTATGGAAAGTACGCATGGTGATATCCGGTTGATAAATGCAACTTATTCAGGTTTTTGGTAAGGGACAAAGGATTTGTTCAAAAGGTCCGGCGACTTGGGAGTATGGA